>DAOSIN010000297.1:0-3177 GCA_035366675.1 Salinivirgaceae bacterium
CTGCTGTTGGTTTGCCAATTGTTCACTTTGGCATTGGTGTCTTTAAAGGTACTGATTTGCAATTACGTGCTTTGCCTCCTCTAACTATTTCTGACTATGGAAAAATCAATATGTTTGGAGCTGGTATTAAACACGATTTCAAACAGTGGATCCCTGTTGTAAATAAACTTCCTTTTAGTGCTTCAATTGCTTTTAACTACTCCAAAGTCAACTCTGTTTTTGACAAATTGTCGTACTTCCCAACTAAGTTGGTACCGATTGATAGAGAAAATATAGATAACGATCTATTACCTTTAGTTGATTCTGATTCGAGAATCGAAGCTGAATACTACAGCAAACAAGAATTACAATTACACATGAATTCGTTTTGTGTCAATTTGCTTCTATCTAAAAACTTACTTTTTCTAACTGTATATGGTAGCATAGGTTATAGTTCGAGTGCATCGAATGTTCAGTTGGTTGGACCTTATCTGTTACCAAGAGTTGAAGCAGTCGGCAATGATGTATATTTGGCTTTACGAAAGGACGACAAAATGGAGGATCCTATTGATATCAAAATGAAGCACAGTTCGATGCGCGCGGGGTTTGGATTGCGTTTTAAATTTGCAGTAATTACACTTCATGGCGAGGTAACTTACCAAGACTATATGATGTACAACTTTGGATTAGGCGTGGCAATCAGATAACTTAGAGAAATACTCAAAAAAATAAAGCCAACTAATTCAAAATGAATTAGTTGGCTTTTTATATCATTGAGTATCCTTAGTTATTTTCAAATAATTTTAGCAGCTTTTTTAATTGCTAAGTGAAGATTTTCCGGTTTTTTCCCACCTGCGGTTGCGAAGAATGGTTGTCCTCCTCCACCACCAGCAATTTCCTTGGCAAGCTCTCGCACAATGGTCACGGCATTTAATCCTTTGCTATCGATTAAATTTTCGGAAATAATCACAGCCAAGCTTGCTTTTTCATCAATTGAAGCTCCCAAAACACAAAACAGGTTGGGAATTTCGTTTTTCAACTGAAAACATAAATCCTTTAAAATTGCAGCGGAGTCAATCTCAACAACTTCTGTCAAAATGTTTATGTCCTCTTTTTTAACTACTTTGTTTAACAACAGAGCTTTAACGTTTTTCAGCTTCTCTTTTTCAAAATCATCAATTCTCTTTTGTAAAGTGTGATTTGATTCTAATAAACTCTCTATACCTTTTATTAAATTGACTTGACCTTTTAAAAGATTCTGTATCTCATCAAGTTGCGACATTTTGCTTCTTATATACTCCAAAGCCGCTTCTCCTGTAATAGCTTCAATCCGTCTTATTCCTGCGGCGATTGCCGATTCTGACACAATCAAAAACAGTCCTATTTGTCCTGTTGATTGTGCGTGAGTTCCTCCGCAAAGCTCAATGGAATCGCCGAATTGCACAACTCTTACTTTATCGCCATATTTCTCCCCAAAAAGAGCCACCGCTCCCATTTCCTGAGCCTCTGCAATTGGTATCTCGCGATACTCATTTAGAGGAATATTACTACGAATAAGCTGATTTACAATATTTTCTGTTTCAAGTATCTCTTTATCAGTCATTTTTTGAAAGTGAGCAAAGTCGAAACGCAGCCGCTCATGTGTTACCAACGAACCCTTTTGATCTACATGGCTACCCAAAACTTTTCGCAATGCATGATGCAATAAGTGTGTTGCAGAGTGGTTTGACTCTGTATCTCTACGTTGTTTTTTAGAGACTTTAGCGACAAAAATTGATGTTAAATCGTTGGGTAATTTGCTGATTGTCAGAACAGTTAAATTATTCTCTTTTTGTATATCTAAGACCTTAACTACTTCAGTTTCACTTATTAATTCGCCTGTATCAGAGACTTGACCCCCACTTTCAGCATAAAATGGAGTTTTATCCAAAATTATCTGTATAACATCTTTACCTTTAACTTTAGCTTTTCGATATGAAAGAATTTTAACTTCAGTTTCTACGTTATCATAGCCTACAAATTCGGTATTATGACCTTTTCTAATTTCTACCCATTCATTGGTTTCAATCATCGAGGCGTTTCGTGAGCGTTTTTTTTGCTCCTCCATTGCTTTTTCAAAGCCTGCATGGTCGAGTGTAAAATTGTGTTCTCGTAAAATAAGCTCTGTTAAATCGAGAGGAAAACCGTAAGTATCGTATAGTTCAAAAGCCAAATGACCGTCAAAGTTAGTTATTCTTTGTTGGTTATATTTTTCAATATGATTCTCTAACAGCCTGATACCTGAAGCTAAAGTGCGTAAAAATGTACTCTCCTCCTCACGTATAACCTTTTCGATAATTTCTTGCTGCTTAACAAGTTCGGGAAAGGCTTCCCCCATCTCTTTTACTAGTGTTGGAACCAAGCGACATACAAAAGGCTCGCTCTGTCCCAGAAAACTGTACGAATAACGTATAGCTCTTCGTAAAATACGGCGAATTACATATCCTGCTTTTTGGTTACTCGGCAACTGACCATCGGCGATTGCGAAAGAGACAGCTCTTAAATGGTCTGCAACAACACGCATTGCGATATCAACTTTTTCATCTTCGCCCTTCTTTTTGTGGCTAAATTGCTCAATAGCTTTTATTATTGGTTGAAAAACATCGGTATCGTAGTTTGATTTTTTATTTTGCAATGCCATGCAGAGACGTTCAAAACCCATACCCGTATCGACATGTTTTGCAGGAAGTGTTTCAAGAGAACCATCATCACGACGGTTATACTGTATGAAAACCAAATTCCAAACCTCAATTACCAAATAATGGTCTTTATTAACAAGCGAAGCACCACTAACCGCTTTCCTTTCTGCATCACTTCGCAGGTCGATATGAATTTCACTACATGGACCGCAAGGACCTGTGACTCCCATTTCCCAAAAATTATCTTTTTTGTCTCCTTTTAATATCCTATCCTCAGCAATATGTTTCTTCCAAAAGTCGTATGCCTCTTGATCCATGGCTAAATTATCGGCTTTATCGCCTTCAAAAATAGTAACATAGAGTCTATCTTTTTCTAACTTATAAACCTCTGTTAACAGCTCCCAAGCCCAATCGATAGCCTCTTCTTTAAAGTAATCGCCAAATGACCAATTGCCAAGCATTTCAAACATTGTATGGTGATATGTATCATATCCAACCTCCTCTAAATCATTGTGTTTAC
>DAOSIN010000298.1:0-3175 GCA_035366675.1 Salinivirgaceae bacterium
ATGCAAGAAACAGCAAAAAAACATTGGACAATTACTCCGTACGAATTCAGAACGTACAGTAAAGAGTTGTTCGATTCTTTAAGAACTGACCCAAATCTTTCGTTTCTTACATTGGATTTATCGCACTATAAAAAAGACCGTGAAATAGCTTATTATCAGTTTCTTAACGTAACTCTCGGCGGCGACTATAAATCTGCAAGAGATATGCCTATTATTTCTGGTATGCCTATCTCTTATGCCGATATGGACGAGGGTACATACGATTATAAGTTAGGATTAATCTTGCGTTTTATTGAGCAGCACGTTCACAATCTACTTGCAAATCCAAACATTAAGTCATCACGCAAAGCCGCGAAGTTTTATGCCGATAATATGAAACAAATTCATAATAAAACCTTGTACTTAATGAAGGAAGAGCTAGCTCCGGAAGTAAACACGGAAGCAAAGATTAAAAAATTATATCCATATAATGTAAAAATATCAACAGCTGAGGAGATTGAACAAGTGATTGACAATAAAGATCCTAATGCTGTTATTCTACATCAGGTTGCGCCAGGCAAAGACCATAAAAAAGTAAGATGTTGGAACACAATCTTAGGGGCAGACGATGCCGCACTCTACTATTTCAATTGGTTTTTCATAAAAAAAGGCAAAAGACCACAAGGATTAACTGCAAAAGATTTTAAAAAGCTAGCAAAATAAAACTTTAAAATATTAAATTGAATAGGCTATTTCCTCAGTGATTGAGGGGATAGCCTATTTGCAAAATAGAGAACCCATTTTTAATAATGGATTTGATTTATAAAAACAAAACAAATGAGCGACGACAAAAAAATAATCTTTTCAATGGTAGGGGTAGGGAAAACAGTGCCTCCCCAAAAACGAATATTAAACAATATCTATCTTTCGTTTTTTTACGGAGCAAAAATTGGAATTATTGGTCTCAACGGTTCTGGAAAATCGACACTGCTTCGCATTATTGCAGGTGAAGATAAAAACTATGATGGTAATGTGGTTTTTTCACCAGGATATTCAGTTGGATATTTGCCACAAGACCCCGTATTAGATGATGAAAAAACTGTTCGTCAGATAGTTGAAGAGGGTGTCCAGTCGATAGTTGACATTTTGAAAGAGTACGAGGAGGTAAACAACAAGTTTATGGAACCCATGGATGATGATCAAATGAACGCATTGATTGTACGACAAGGAGAATTAACTGACCTTATTGATTCCGTAGATGGTTGGGAAATTGACAGTATGCTTGAACGTGCAATGGACGCACTGCAATGTCCACCCGAAGATGCTCTGATTAAAAATCTCTCAGGAGGTGAGCGGCGCCGAGTTGCTCTCTGTAGATTGCTGCTGCAAAATCCCGATATTCTACTGTTGGACGAGCCTACAAACCACCTCGATGCTCAAACTGTTCAATGGATGGAGGCTCATTTACAGCAATATAAAGGGACAGTAATAGCCATTACTCACGACAGATATTTTCTTGATAATGTGGCAGGTTGGATATTAGAACTCGATAGGGGAGAGGGCATACCATGGAAAGGCAATTACAGTTCGTGGTTAGAGCAAAAAACGAAACGTTTAGAGCAAGAAGAGAAATCGGATAGTAAACGACGTAAAACATTGGAAAGAGAGTTGGAATGGGTACGCATGTCGCCAAAAGCCCGTCATGCAAAAAGCAAAGCGCGACTTTCAGCATACGATAAAATGCTTAACGAGGACGTAAAAGAGAAAATCGACAAACTTGAAATCATGATTCCCAATGGTCCACGTCTGGGAGATAAAGTAATATACTCCAACAACTTAGTTAAATCGTATGGAAACAATAAGCTGTTCGATGGATTGAGTTTTCAGTTGCCTCCAGCGGGCATTGTCGGAATTATAGGACCAAATGGTGCAGGAAAAACCACTCTATTCAGAATGATTATGGGATTAGAAAAACCCGATGCAGGCACGTTTGATGTCGGAGAAACTGTAAAATTAGCGTATGTTGATCAGTTGCACGAAGCGTTAGATCCAGAAAAAACTATCTACGAAATAATTAGTGGTGGCGACGAGTTAATGATGTTAGGTGGACGCGAAATTAACGCACGAGCCTATATATCACGATTTAACTTTACAGGTGCCGACCAGCAAAAAAAGTGTGGAACACTATCAGGAGGTGAAAGAAATCGTTTGCAGTTAGCATTGGCGTTAAAATCTGAAGGAAATGTGCTCTTGTTGGATGAGCCTACTAACGACCTAGATATTAATACCTTAAGAGCATTAGAGGAGGGCTTAGAAAATTTTGCAGGATGCGCAGTGGTAATTTCACACGACCGTTGGTTTCTCGATAGAGTTGCCACACATATTTTGGCGTGGGAAAGCCCCGCAAATTGGTATTTTTTTGAAGGCAGTTACTCTGAGTATATCGAAAATAAGAAACAACGTCTTGGAGACAAAGCTGAAGAGCGTTTTAGGTATAGAAAGTTAATGGCAGACATATAAAAAGTTAAAAGTTAAAAGTTAAAAACCTTGCACCTTTTACCTTTGTAGAATGTCAATATAATTTTGCATTAAAAATGTAACAAAATCGAGTTGATTTCGTCATAAATACGGTATCAATTAAAAGTTCATTGAGACATTGATGCTTAAAAACTGTTACAAGAGGCTGTCTTAAAAGTAACATTTTATAAAAAAAAGTAGCAAGGTGTCTCAGAAGTGTCCAAATGCAAGGCACTGAGCCCGAATATCGAAGTAACGTAGCAGTTGGGCACTTATGAGACACCGCATTTAAACAGCAAAAGAGTATTAACTTTTATAAAAAAACACAAATGAAGACAACGTTACTATATTATGCAATATTGATAGCAGTTTTGTTGCCATTTAAGGCAAGCAGCCAATATAAAGAGGAGTTAAAAGAGATAGTCTATTATCTCTCTTCTCCCGAATTAAGAGGCAGGGGAACTAACGATATAGGACAAAAACACGCAGCAGGATATATAGCTAACTATTTCAAAAACAATGGAGTGCCAAATATATATAATAATTACGACTCCATTGATTATATGCAACATTTTAGCCTAATCAGATTTAGACAGAAAACAAAAGTATATACCATAATAGACAAAGACACTCTGAAAATCAACAAGGCTTATGCCTTTAAATCAGCAAATTACACAAG
>DAOSIN010000299.1:0-3166 GCA_035366675.1 Salinivirgaceae bacterium
TGGCTTCGAAATCCCGTACTGCGCATACCGCTATCCGTTATGCGACAGCCAGAGCGCAAGACTGGTTATGAAAATTGAAGTTTTTTGCTATAATAACCCCGCCCCCAAGACGCCCGGCGTCCATGCCGGGCAAAGAGAAGATAAAAGAATAGGAATGAAATGAATACAGTTTATAGTTTAATAAGAAGCAAGACGGAAACATGGGTGAAATTAGAGAAAGAAAGCAACCAATCTCTGATTAATAATACCTTAGAACATATTGAAAAAACAGGAATGCTTCGTCCCCCGCAAAGAGAAGCAATCGAAACGTATTTGTGGATTAAATTTGCCGGAGATAATAAAAGACTTCCAGAAATGGTAAAAGAAGGTCTTTTATATGATGATGTGGTCGCACAGGAGTATGACAATTACCATACCTTCAAAGATAATTATGTAACTCAATTTCTTAATCAGTTTTTTCAGGACAATGGATTAAAAACACTCCAAAAAAAACTGGTTAATGACCCGACAGGAAACGCTATCGACTGGAATGCTTTGCTTGATGAACTTCTGCATAATTTTGGTTATTCCAATTACCTTTACAGCTTGCCTATGGGAGCGGGTAAAACCTTTTTGATGGCCTGTTTTATTTATCTGGATTTATACTTTGCTACTCTTTTCAGAAAAGACAATCGGTTTGCTCATAATTTTGTTGTTTTTGCACCGCAGGCTTCAAAAACGGCAATTCTACCATCGCTACGAACGATAAAGGATTTTAACCCTGAATGGATACTGCCGAAGGAAGAGGCGGATAAATTAAAACAAATAATCACTATCGAAATTCTTGACAGTCTGAGTTCTAAAAGAAAAGATAAACTTCACGGAAACAACCCTAATCTTGAAAAAGTGAACAGGATTAAGCAAACAAAAGATTTTGGAATGGTTTTTATCACAAACGCCGAGAAAGTCGTACTTGAGCGGTATGATGATAAAGACAAGGTTTTAGTAGATAACTTGAAAAAAGGACAGACTAATTTACTGGATGAACGAACCATTGACGATATTCAAAAAACCAACGAACTGCGGGAAGCATTATCTCAAATCCCGCATTTAACCGTTATTCTTGATGAAGTACATCATACCTACGGCTCAACAGGTAACGGCGAGAAAAAACTGAGACAGGCTGTAAGCATTTTAAACCAGCATGGCAATGTTAATTCTGTCATCGGTTTGTCTGGCACACCGTATGTCAAAACAAAAATCGAAATTGAAGGCAAGAATATCACCCTAAACCAGATACAGGATATTGTTTACAATTATCCGCTCAACATCGGCATTGGCAGGTTCTTAAAAAAACCGGACATAAGAAAAGCAAGTGTGAAAGAAAGCGTATTTATTGAACAAGCGCTTTCAGACTTTTTCTCAAACTATGACATAGACTACAAAAACGGAACCAAAAGCAAGATGGCTTTTTACTGCCCATCAATTAAACAATTGAATGACGATATTCTTCCTGTAATTCAAAAATGGTATCAGAAAAACCGCAAAGGCAAAGAAGATGAAATCTTTAGATACTACTCCAGTGTGGATAAAGAGAACAAGAAATATGAACTACCAAAAGAAAACCTTGCCATATTTAACAATCTTGACAAGCCGTATTCAAAAAAGCGTGTCATCCTGCTTGTGGCTGTGGGAACAGAGGGATGGGATTGCAGAAGTTTAACTTCAGTTGTATTACCCCGCCAAAAAACAACCAAAAACTTTGTACTTCAAACCACCTGCCGATGCCTACGGGAAGTAATAGACGCAACACAGGAAGCTGCATTAATTTACCTTTCAAGCGACAATTATGAAACACTTGATAAAGAACTCAAAGAGAACTACCAGCTTTCAATTACAGATCTGACGGAGAAAAAAGAACAGACTATAGAGGTCCAGGTTAGAAAGCCGAAACTCGGCAGGCTGAAATACAAGCAGATTGATACCAAATACAAGATTGTCAAAAAGACTTCCCCTGAAATCAAAAAGGAACTTTCCGCTTTTAATTTTGCGAGCCTTAAGAAGTCATTTGATTATGATAAAAGCATTGTTTCCGGCAGTATCGGGAAAAGTGGACTGACAGGTGAAGTGGCGGTTGCCGATGTAAAGGCAGACAGCACAGCTCTTTTCTCATTTGAAGATTTTATATACAAACTCACTTCCGCCACTTATGGATTATTTACTGAAACCGAATTATCTGATGGTTTTACGGATGAACTATCCGCTATTCATAAGAGCATTGAGAAAGAACTTGAGTGGGTAGTATTAAATCCCAGTATTGATATAAGCGATATAAACCGCATGATTGCTTCTTCTTTTATGGATAGAGTTGAATACACAAAAGAGATCATAGAGCAGGAAACCGAGATTGAGCTTCTTGAGTGGGAAGGCACTAACAATGAGATGAGCTTTGTTTCTCCAAAAGGCGTAACCTATAAGTTTATGCCTAAAATATCCCAGCGTGATTATCAGGGAAATAGAGGGTATGGCAAACATCCCGAATACATGGAAGATGATTTTTTTGGAGAAGATACCAACAGCGATCCGCAGGACATAAGCTATAACTATATTCCCTATAAAATGGACAGTGAATTTGAACAGAACGCCCTCGCCGAAATGTTGAAATTAAGCGAACTGAAAGATCTTGAGGTCTATTTTAACGGTTACAAGGATGAACGATTGCAATCCTTCTGGATACAGACACCGAGAGGCAGATATACACCTGACTTTTTGATTTTACGAAGAAAAGAGAATAATAAATACAAAAAAGGACAGGCAATCCCGATTGAAAAAGCAATCATCATTGAGACCAAAGGCAAGCCCTATTACAACGATGAGTTCAGGGCCAAGGAAAAGTTTGTGAAAAATGAGTTTTTAAAACATAACAATCATTTTAGCTATCATTGCTTTATAGATGAGGGAGAAAATGATTTTACTAAACACATTGAAGCTTTAAAGCAAATATTGAAGGAATTTTAACTATGAAAACACCAAAACAGTACAATATCACACCGGCAAAAGGACAGGCGCTTCTCAATTTTCAGGGCAGACGATTTCCAGACAAGATCGATGTGTTTGAAACTGAGTTGATTGAAGAAGTAAGGAACACAAAAGCCAAAGAACAGACTTTATTTGATAAAGAAACAGA
>DAOSIN010000300.1:0-3133 GCA_035366675.1 Salinivirgaceae bacterium
CGGGGGAGAGTTTTTTCCACAAGCGGGAAGCAACATCGGCATCTTCGCAGGCATAGTCGCAAACCTGCTCGGGCTTTAGTTGAGCCATATTTATTTGCCCACTTCCCTTTTTACCAATAAGAGACTCGGTCGTAATTTTCTGCCAATTCAGATAATTAAGTGCAAGAAAATCAATATTATGTCGTTGGTCGGGGTTTATTAAATAGTGAGCCAACATGGTATCTATAAGCTTTGCTGTTGGCTTTATATCATATCTGCGTAATACAAGTAAATCGTACTTTAGGTTTTGCCCGACAATAGTTTTTCTCTCATCTTCTAATAGACACCGAATTTCTTTAACTATTTCAATATCCGACAGTTTTTCATTTGTCGAAATATAGTAAGCCTCACCCTCGACAGCGCAAAATGAGACTCCAACAATTTTTGCTTTTATGGCGTCGATATTTGTTGTCTCAGTATCAAAACTAAAGGTATCAAAAGATTTAAGAGTGTTAACAAGCTGAACTAAATCCTCTTTTTCTGTTATCAGTTTATAGGTATGCTCTATATCTTTCAGCGTTTTATGAGTAGCTAACTGGTTAAACACTTCTTTGTCATCATCTGAACCGGTGTCCCATAATGTTTTTTGAACGTGAACTTGTCTTGGTTCAATATTTTGTACAAATCGTTGCCGTAATGTCCTGAATTCGAGCTCATTAAACAGCTCATCTATCTCCTGCATATTGGGGGGACTTACTTTCATCTCATTGAAATCAATTTCAATATCAATATCAGTAACGATAGTAACTAACTTCTTGGACATCTGGACTATATCTTTACTATTTAAAAGATTTTCTTTAGTTCTGCCTTTTAAATTATTGATATTTTGATATATACCCTCAACGCTTTCATATTCGGCTATCAGTTTTGAAGCAGTTTTTTCGCCAACATTATCAACACCCTTGATATTGTCGGACGTATCTCCCCATAAAGCCAAAATATCAATTAACTGAACTGGGTCTTTAATTCCATATTTTTTACAAATCTCATTTACACCTATTACATCAAATCCGGTCCCGAAACTTCTTGGTTTATACATCTTTATGTTTTCTTCAACAAGCTGTCCGTAATCTTTATCGGAGGTCATCATATAGACATCAAAACCCTCCTGAGAGGCTTTTTTGGCGATTGTTCCAATAACATCGTCAGCTTCGTAACCGGGTTTTGCTACTATTGGAATATTCATTGCTTGAGCAAGCCTTTTTACATAAGGCACTGCAACACGCACTCCTTCAGGAGTTTCGTCTCTATTGGCTTTATATTCGGGGTACATTTCATGACGAAATGTTGGCTGACTAAGGTCAAACCCTATGGCTAAATAATCGGGTTTTTCAGTTTTTATAAGCTCAAGAAGTGTGTTTGTAAATCCGAATATTGCCGATGTATTTATCCCTGTGGTCGTCATTCGAGGATTATTAATAAATGCAAAGTAACTACGATAAATAAGTGCATAAGCATCTATAAGAAAGAGTTTTTTGTTCATATATTTATAAATTATTTAGTTTAAGGTCATGAGAAACTTTCATGATAGTTTATAAAATCAAAAGTTTTCAAGTTTTGGTTGGCACGTTTGCTTCAATAAACGCATTTATCTCCACCGATGCTTTAGCCCATAACTCACTTATCTCTTTTAAATGTAAGGTATAGTCAATAGGAATATTATCTATAGAGGTTTTTTCTATTTCAAAAGCCAACTCTTGTGCTCTTCCCATTCCCAAATATCGGAAAGAGGTTTTTAAAGTATGTGACAATAGCTTTATTTCATCACTTTTTGAATTTTCAATTTCATTTCCCAACTCATTTATTTGGTCGGGTATTGATTTTGAATACATTACGATATATTTTATAAATCGGTCCATTTTCCCTGCCGAGTTTTTCCATAGCTGTATTGGGTCAATCAGGTTAAATGTGGGCATCGTTTGCAAAGGGGAAACTTCCACTCCTCCAATTGGTTCTGCTGTGGTGTCAGTAAGTTTTAATATATGTTCAAATAACATGCGAGGGACAAATGGTTTTGCAATATATTCATTCATACCGTATTGTAAACATTTTTCGCGCTCGTGACTTAAAGCGTGAGCTGTCATTCCTAAAATCGGGATCTTACTTATAGGCGAAGGAAGCTGTTCTCTGATAATTTTCGTTGCCATATACCCATCCATTTCAGGCATTTGAATATCCATTATAACTACGTCATAATCGCGTTTTTGCACTAACTCAACAGCTTCTTTACCATTTAGAGCAGTTTGAATTTCAAATTGAGTGCTATAACTTGTAAGCGTACTTTCGGCAAGAGCAAGATTAATTTGATTATCATCAACCAACAAAACTTTAACTGTTTTGGATAAAGTGTGTTGGAAAATAGCGTAATCAAGTTTATCATCCTCTGCGGGGTTTGCATCTGATTTTTCATAAGGAATTACTACTGTAAATTGGCTTCCTTTGTTTTCTTCACTCTCTACATAAATATATCCATCTTGCTTATCAACAAGACGTTTAACTATTGAAAGCCCTAAACCTGTACCTCCATATTTTCTTGTAGACTCACTACTTACTTGAGAAAAACTGTCGAATATTTTATCTAATTTTTCCGCAGGGATACCAATGCCACTATCTTTAACCACTAATTTCAAAAGCACTGAGTCGCTGTTATTACTAATGTCACTGACATTAACCACTATTTCTCCTTCTTGAGTAAATTTGATTGCGTTTCTAACAAGATTAGAGATTATTTGATTTAATCTGACGGGATCGCCAACAACAACTGAATGTTGTATATTAGAAAAATTTAACTTTAATGACAACGCTTTATTTGCAGCCTCAATCTCCATTTGATTGCACGTTAAATTTATAGATTTTACAAAGTCAAATGGAATGCTTTCAAATTCGAGCTTATCGGCTTCAATCTTTGAAAAGTCTAAGATATCGTTGACTATAACTTTAAGATTATCCAAACTCTCTTTTATGTAGTTTAGATATTTATTCTGAACATTGTCTACTTTTGTGTTTATCAATAAGTTAGTGTAGCCCGAAATAACATTAAGAGGCGTTCGTATTTCATGGCTTGTGTTGGCGACAAACTGCTCTTTCATTTGTG
>DAOSIN010000301.1:0-3128 GCA_035366675.1 Salinivirgaceae bacterium
CAAAACTGGCGTTTCCCAACATACAACTGGGACAGAATGCAAAAAGATAACTACAAATGGTGGCAACAACGCCTGCAAAAAATGGCTGACTATTTCGATGCGTTTAGAATTGACCATATATTAGGTTTCTTTAGGATTTGGGAAATACCTGAAAATCAGATTGAAGGATTACTTGGAAGATTTAATCCCTCTCTTCCTTTTAGCAAGCAGGTGCTGTTAGACCGAGGTATGTGGTTCGATTACGATAGATTATGTCGCCCATATATCAGAAAGCACTTTTTATATGATATTTTTGGAGCAGACAGCGATGAGGTAATTACCAGATATTTAGATGAGTACGCTCCAAATTGCTACAATTTAAAACCGCAATACGATAACCAAAAGAGTATTGAAAAAGCTCTAGCAATCTCTCCCGACAGTGATAGAAATACAATATTAAAAAATGATAGAATAAAACGTGGGTTGTTTGAGTTGGTATCTGAGGTTATCTTATTAGAGGCTCCTAACTCTAAAGGGGAATATTTTGTGCCTCGACATTCAATGCATAATACTCGCTCATATAGAGAGTTAGACGATTTATCTAAAGAGAAATTTAATGAGCTATATTATGACTATTTTTACAAAAGAAACGAAGAGTTTTGGGCTGGAAATGCAATGAAAAAATTACCCACAATTAAAAAGGCAACAAATATGCTGCTTTGTGGCGAAGATTTAGGTATGGTACCTCGGTGTGTACCTGAGATAATGAATAAATTGGGAATATTAAGCCTTGAAATTCAACGTATGCCAAAACTGCCCGATGTGGAGTTTGCGCACCCGAACAATTATCCTTATCTGTCGGTGGCAAGCACCTCGTCACATGATACATCTACGTTGCGCGGTTGGTGGGAAGAGGATTCTTCTCGATCGCAAAGGTTTTTTAACAATATTCTTTGGAATAGGGGAAACTCCCCTTTCTACTGTGAAACATGGTTAGTAAAGCAAATTATTGAACAGCATTTGCATTCTCCAAGTATGCTTGCAATTTTTCCGTTGCAAGATATATTGGGATTGTCTGAAAGGCTACGCTACGAAAATGCTCAGGGAGAGCGTATAAATCAACCTGCTAACCCTAACAATTATTGGAGATATAGAATGCACTTGTGTTTGGAGGATTTGATTGAAGAACAGGAGTTTAACGCCGAAGTTAAAAGTTTGATTGATAATTCGGGAAGGAATAAAATTTATTAATAGAATCGGAAGTCGGAAGAAAAAAACGTACACTTACTTTATAAACTTTTAACTTATAAAAATAATAGGTACTTTTGTTCTTATGGACGAAAACGGTATATATAAAACTATAAAAGCTCCTTCTGAAGGGGAGTACAAAGAAAAAGGTAGCAAGTTTTTAGCTTTTGCCCACCCTGTAACGACTGAAGATGAGTTTAAAGAGATATTAGCTGACCTGAAAAAACGTTTTTATGATGCTCGCCACCATGTGTATGCGTTTAGAATAGGTGCCGACAAGAAGTTTTACCGTTGCTCCGACGATGGCGAACCGCCAAATAGCAGTGGACCGCCTGTCTTGGGACAGATACTTAGTTTTGATTTAACAAATATTGCAATTATAGTTGTCCGTTACTTTGGCGGAACGAAACTTGGTGTCCCAGGATTGATAAATGCCTATAGAAGTGCTACAAGTGATGCTATACAAAATGCTGAAATAATTGAAGTTACAGAAACAAAAACAGTTGAGATAAAGTTTCAATACCCAGCTATAGGAAATGTTATGAGAATAATAAACGAAGAGGGTTTAGAAGTGTTAGATAGAGAGATGTTGACTGACTGTAAATTTGTTTTATCAATAAAAGTACCTGATTTTGAAAGAGTAATTGAGAGAATAGAGGATTTGAGGATGTGTGAAATAAAGAGAGTTAAAAGTTAAAAGGTGAAAGCAATTAACAATTAACAATGTGCAATTAGCAATGAACAATTATTTAGCTGACAATCAACTAAATATTATATTTTTTTTGTGTACAAACAATTAATTCTAAATCCAAAATTTTGAATATTAGATTTTGAAAGGCATAATTGTTTATGTTTCATATTAAAGTGCGTAAAAATTAACGGTCGCAGAGTTTATCAAAGCGACCGTTAATTTACTTCCCACTTTACAAACTTTTAACACTTCGGCTATGCTCAGTGCAATGCTTTTAACTCAATTCAGCATTGCTGCCTTTTCTGTCGTCACTCGACATAGCTCAAGCAAGCTTGGCTCTGTTCTCGTTCCTAATAAAATTGTTCATTGCTCATTGTTAATTGCTAATTGTTTATCAGTTCTATGCTACGTTTTACAAATAGATTTAGGCTTTCGCCTTTTAGCATGTTGTTGGATAGCAAGGCTAAATCAATAATTTGCTTAACAAGTTTTTGGTTTTTACCGTACTCTTTGAGTTTGTTCTCTTTGCTCTCTTCAAGTTCGGATATCTCTTTTTCCAAAGCCTCGATTTTGTCTTTGTCGGCGGTGCTTATATCCTCCTCTTTTTTATCTTTGTTTTGGTCGTTTAACTTAGTTATTTCGTCTTTGAGTGGTTTAATCTGATTATCAATAGATTGAATATCGTTACCTAAAGCTTGTTCGAGCTTGGTGTTGATATCTAAAATCAATGGGTGATTGCTGTTAACCACTAAGTTATACGAATCTGGCATCTCGCCATAGAAGTTCATTCCGCTCATTGATGACATATCTTTCATACGTCTCATAAACTCCTGTTGAGTGATTTTCATAGGCATTTGATCTTCTGCCATTGGCTCGTAGCTTACAAGGTAATAGTCCTCGCCCTCGGGTAAGTGGCTACGGAAAACAGGTGTAAGCAACTCTTGTTGTGCAGGCGTTAGTTTCGACTCACGTTTCTCATCCTTTTCAATAAGTTTGTCAATTACATCGGAGTCAACACGCACAAAACGGGTCTCTTTTAATGAGCTTTCTAACTTGTTGATAAAGTGCATATCTAAATGACCGTCCAACAACAATACATCGTAACCTTTATCTTTAGCCTCGGCTATATAGGTGTATTGGTCGGTTTTGTCAGTTGCGTACAGATAGATGAGTTTTTTATGTTTATCGGTTTGATTTGGCTTTGTAAGCT
>DAOSIN010000302.1:0-3120 GCA_035366675.1 Salinivirgaceae bacterium
TTGGGCTATATTGTTTGTGCAATCGGTATAACTTCGACATAGCGAGACGCTATGCTGAACACCCAGATTATCAAACTTCACGCTACGGCGAACAGGGGGTTGTGTTCATTCTTTTTTCAACAACCAATCTACAATGTTTATATGTTCTATTCCCTCAATTTCAGCAGTTATTATATCAGTAGAGAGAATGTATTTTGGGTAATTGTCTGAAATAGATTTTAACGGACGAATTTCTCGCTCAGCCGTTTTTGGGTCAGTTATTGACCATGCTACCTGATAATACTCAAACTTATTGAGTGCGTTTTTTACGATAAAATCCACTTCATATTCTCCAATTTTTCCAATCCAAATTTGATAACCTCGCCTGTTTAACTCCAAGTACACAATATTCTCAAGAATATGTCCTACATCTTGATATTGGAATTTTCCCAGTTTCAAATTCCGAAATCCAATATCTACCAAATAGTATTTTTCTTGTGTAGCAAGTTGCTGTTTCCCTTTTATATCAAAGCGATTTACTTGATAAAAAACGTAAGCACTTACTAAATACTCAATATATTTTTCCACGGTATTGTGGTGAATAGCTTGACGGTCTTGTTTCATTGCTTTTGAAATATTGTTTGGCGATACTACACTTCCGATTGCACCCATAAGAAATTTTGATAGGTTGTCAAAACTTCTACTATTCTGTATAGTATACCGCTGTCTAATATCTTTTTCTACAATGGTGTTATACACATCTTGAATGTACATATTTTGGATATCCGTACCTTGATTGCGTAAAAAAACGCCCTGCGGCAAAGAGGTTTCATAAAGATAGTGGTTAAATAACTCGTACTTATTCATTGTCGTATCTTTCTGACTTTCGCAAAATTCTGCAAACGAAAATGGCAAGATGTGAATAGTTATGTAGCGTCCAGAAAGTAAGGTTGCTAGATCGCCCGACAAAAAATAAGCATTTGAACCTGTTACATATAAATCAATATATCGTTCAACATAAAGAGCATCTATAAGGCGTTCAAATTCAGAAATCTGTTGTGGTTCATCAAGAAAAATATAATTCATATTATCCTTGTCTGTTTTTGCTAAAATGTCCTTATAGATATCTCGCCAAGTGTATTCTTGGGGATAAATTGGCTTTTCAAAATTATATTGCTGAACGTTTCTTGCAGAGACACCAGAATCTCGTATCTGTTGAATAAAAATCTCAAACAAGGTTGACTTACCCGAACGTCTCAATCCTGTAATAACCTTGATGATATGCTTATCTTTCAACTTCTCTAACTGCTGAATGTAATTTTGTCGGTTTATTAAATGATTCATCTTTCATTTGTTTTTAATCATCCGCAATTCACTTTATCAAAACTTCTAATTATTGAAAGTTTTGATAAAGATACTACTTTTTACACGAATACAAGAAACCGTTGGCAAATTATTTTACAAATTACTTGTATAATTCTATGTATATTTACTTTGCTTTGTAAAACCTGCCATTTGTTTGCACTCGCTACCACACGATTGCTCTACACGTTTGCCATAGGATATAACCTCGCACTACACGCTAAGTGCATGGCGTTTCTTTTCTGATGCTTTTGTTGTTCAGGCAAGGCACAGCCTTGATTTTGGTTCGAATAGGGAAAGCTGGAGCTTTCCTTTTAACTTCGACATAGCGAGACGCTATGCCGAACACCAGATTGTCAAAATTCACACTACGGCGAACAAAGGTGCGTAAATTACAAGACATTTACAATTTCGAGTTAGCTATTGTTTTATTCACAAATATAGATTACTTTTGTGAAATATAAAACTTTGTATTTATGGCACAATCAATTGAAAATAAGGTATTAGAACATCTAAAGTATAGACAGAGAGGAAAGATATATTTCACCAACGATTTTGCAACTCTTGGAACTTCAGAATCTATTCGTAAAAGTTTATCGAATCTTGTAAAAAAAGATATACTTATCAGACTAACTCAGGGAATTTATCTATACCCAAAAATAGACAAAGATCTTGGAGTGCTATATCCATCTGTTGACGACGTGTGTAGAGCTATTGCAAAACGTGACAAAGCAAGAATTGAACCTACCGGGATATTTGCATTACACAGTTTGGGACTTTCAACACAAATACCGGTAAACGTGGTTTACCTGACTGACGGAATTCCACGAAAAATAAAGTACGGAAACCGTACAATAAAATTCAAAAAAACTGCTCCAAAAAATCTTGCCATGAAAGGTAAAATAAGCAGTTTGGTTATTGCTGCATTAAAGCAAATTGGAAAAGAAAATGTATCACAAGAAGTTGAACTTCAATTAACAAAGGCATTAAAGAAAGAATCTGTTGAAAATGTAAAACATGATGCACAGTTAGCTCCCGTATGGATTTCGAAATTAATATTTCAACTCGTAAATAACATTGAAAAATGAATTGGACAGAATTATCTACAACCAGACGGGTTGAAGTTTTAAAACATCTTGAAAACAAAACAGGACTAAATGCTACTTCTATCGAAAAAGATTGGTGGGTTACTTTGGCATTGAATGCATTGTTTAACGGACTTTATGGTTCGCATTTAGTTTTTAAAGGAGGAACTTCGCTTAGTAAATGTTGGCGAATTATCGACCGTTTTTCTGAAGACATTGATTTGGCAATTGACAGAGAGTTCCTTGGTTTTTCGGGCAAACTGACAAAACGAGAAATTGGAAAGAAACTTAGAAAAGCATCGTGTGCATTTATACGAAATGAGCTAAAGGCGGATATTGAACGATTTATTCTGAATTGTGGTATTAACAACGACCAATTTAAACTAGAAGTAAATATTACAACTGAAAGTAACGTAGACCCTGAAACGCTTTATTTACATTACGAATCTGTATTGGATAATTCCAATTACGTTTTCAATACCGTAAAAATCGAAGTTGGTTCACGTTCGCTAATGGAACCAAGTGAGGAGGTAGCAATTCAATCAATAATTGGAGAACATTTTCCTAAAGTTGATTTTTCGGACAAGGAGTTTAAAGTAAAAGCCGTATTGCCACAAAGAACCATGCTTGAAAAAGCATTTCTTTTACACGAAATGTTACAAAGTCCAAGTAAAAGAAATGCTTTTTCAAGCAT
>DAOSIN010000303.1:0-3116 GCA_035366675.1 Salinivirgaceae bacterium
CGGGAATTGAACAAACAAATGTCAACTTTAGGACTGCAATTTAATGAACGTATATTGGCTGAAACCAACGACAATTTTCGTCTGATTATCGAAAATAAAGATGATTTAGCAGGGTTGCCGCAGTTTGTCATTGATGGTGCAGCCGTGACAGCCGATGAACTTGGAATGAAAGGTAAATGGGTCTTTACACTACAAAAACCATCGTGGATACCTTTCTTGCAATATTCCGAAAAGCGTGATTTAAGAGAAAAGCTTTATCGTGGCTGGTTTATGCGTGGAGATAACGATAATGAGTTTGATACAAAAGAGATTATTACACAAATAGCTCAAGTTCAAACAAAAAGAGCAAAACTACTCGGATTTAGTAATTATGCTGAGTTTGTTATAAGCAACAATATGGCTGAAAATCAAAAGAATGTAGATGATTTTCTTCAAAAAATATGGACTCCAGCTTTAAAGAAAGCTAAACAAGAGCTAGCAGAACTTCAAGCTATTGCAGACAAAGAAAATGCAGGTTATAAATTAGAATCGTGGGATTGGTGGTATTATGCTGAGAAACTTCGCAAAGAGAAATATGGATTAGATGAGACTGAACTTAAGCCTTACTTGTCGCTTAGTAACGTCCGAGATGGAATGTTTTGGGTAGCAGAAAAACTATATGGAGTAAAATTTAAACAGATAGAGAATGCTCCTAAATACCATTCAGATAACGATGTTTACGAAGTTACAGCGGCTAACGGCTTACCTCTTGGAGTTTTGTATCTCGATTATCATCCACGAAGTGGAAAAGATGGCGGCGCATGGTGTACTTCGTTTAGAGACGCTTACTACGACATTGATGGTAATCGCATACCTGCAATTGCATCAATTGTTTGCAATTTTACCAAACCAACTGCAGATATGCCGTCACTGCTCACTTGGGATGAGACTGAAACACTGTTCCATGAATTTGGACATGCGTTGCACGTGTTGTTTAGCGATGGTCACTATAAACGCACATCAGGCGATGTTCCTCTTGATTACGTAGAGCTTCCATCTCAAATTATGGAAAACTGGGCAGGCGAGCCAGAAGTGATAAAACATTATGCAAAACACTATCAAACAGGCGAAGCAATGCCCGATGAGCTGATAGAAAAACTTATTAACAGTAGTCATTTTAACCAAGGATTTGCTACAGTCGAGTATGTTGCCGCATCTATACTTGATCAAAGGTGGTATTCACAAACTGTTGATAATCCTATAACTGACGCACGTTTATTCGAAAAAACTGAAATGGATAAAATAGGTTTGATAAAAGAGATTCTACCACGTTATCGCTCAACCTATTACTCGCATATATTTGATGGAGGATATTCGGCAGGATATTATGTTTATCTGTGGGCAGAAGTGCTTGATAGTGACGCTTTTGCAGCTTTTAAAGAGTCGGGAGATATATTTAATCAAGATTTGGCTGCAAAATTTAGAAAACATTGTTTATCAGAAGTGGGAACATATCCAGCAATGGAACAATACAAAAAATTCAGGGGGCAAGAACCATCTGAACAGTCATTGTTACAAAAACGGGGATTAAATTAGTTATAACTCAAATACTTAATAAAGAGAGCTGTCAAAATTAATAATAGACAGCTCTTTTTAATTTACATCTAACATAATTGTCAACTTAAGTTATGCAATAAAATGATATATTTGTGGATATATCATACTCTACAATAATGTTAAAAATACTACATACATCTGATTGGCACATAGGGAAAAAAATTTATGGTATTGATTTAGCTCCCGACCATAAACTCTTTTTTAAATGGTTGATTGAAACCATTAAAGAGCAACAAATTGATGCAATTTTAGTTTCAGGAGATATTTTTGATTTATCTAATCCGTCAATAGAATCACGGACAATTTATTATGATATTTTAGTTGAACTACAAAAGGCAGATTGTCAGGTAATTATAACAGGAGGGAATCACGATTCGCCTATGGTTATAAATGCACCGCGCGAACTGCTAAAGGCTTTGAATATTAGCGTTATAGGAAAATTGACAGAAAACATCAGTGATATTTTTATTCCCATAAAGAATAGGAAGGGAATAGTTGAAGCTGTTGTTGTAGCCGTGCCATATTTGCGAGAATATGACCTGAAATTAACCATTTCTATTCAATCTTTCAATAAAAGGATTGAAGAACTGCAAAAAGCTACTTGTCAGTTATACAACAACTTAGCTAACGAAGCCATAAAACAGTTTTCAAATATACCTCTATTTGCCATGGGACACTTTATGGGCATAGGCTCAACAATTTCCGATAGTGAAAGAGAGCTTCAAATAGGGAACTTAAGCGCATTAGAAATTGACAAATTAACTGAAGGATTTGACTATTTGGCGTTAGGTCATATTCATAGACCACAACAATTAAAGTCAAGTGTTCCTGCCGTATATTCTGGTGCACCTATATCGCTCTCGTTCAGTGAGTTTGATGACAAAAAAGTTGTTAGACTTATAGAGGTTGACAACTCTAAAATATCTAATATCGTAAGTCTCGAAATTCCCAAATTTCGCAAATTAGAGCGTATCAAGGGTAGTTTTGAAGAGATTTCGATGAAGTTGGAAACCTTAGAAAGCAATGATTATCAACTACAGACGCTTATAGAGCTTGAATTTGTTGAAAAAAAGATAAATCCAATTTTAAATGATCAAATACAGAACCTGATAGATAATTGGCAAGCACCTGATTCCAAAATAGTTAAGTACAGAATTTCATACACTGACACCTCAAATCTTACTGAGCAATGGATTGATGACACTGTTAAAATTGATGAGATTAAACCCATTGATATATTCTTGTCTCACGTTGACTCTTTGAATTTAGAAACAGGAAAGCGTAAACTCGCGATAGAGGCATTTGAAGAGCTGTTGATGAGTATAAATGAATAAGCGATTGTTTTAGAGATATGATTATCAGAAAAATAAGACTGAAAAATATAAATTCACTAAAAGGTGAGCATACTATAGATTTTACATCTCAGCCATTTTTAGGCAGTTCACTTTTTGCAATAACGGGTCCTACAGGAAGTGGAAAAACTACAATTTTAGATGCTATGTGTTTAGCTTTATACAATC
>DAOSIN010000304.1:0-3100 GCA_035366675.1 Salinivirgaceae bacterium
AACGATGTGATAGACAAGATTGTAGCACATCCTACAAAAAACATCTTTGTTTGGACAATGCTCAATTATGGAAGAGTCTCGGTAGATGGTTTGGATATCAACGTAGAAACAAGTTTTAAACTACACGATAAAACAACTTTGTCTCTCGGTTGGAACCACTCCTATCAAAAAGCTTTAAACATTACAAGCAAATCCGATAGAAATTATCGTCATCAGATACCTTACACACCTCGTGTTTCAGGTTCAGGCAGGGCTTCGTTAGATACACCTTGGTTTCAAATAGCATATACGTTAATCTGGTCGGGACATAGATATACGGGTAGCCAAAATTACAGAGTCAACCGCTTAGAAGGTTATGCCGAACATGGTGCGTCGGTCACAAAAGAGTTTAATATAGCTAAAAACAAATTGTCTGCAACTGTTGAGGTACTAAATATTAGTGGAAATAACTATGAGATTGTACACAATTTCCCTATGCCCGGCAGATCGGCAAGGGTAACTGTAAGTTATTCATTTTAAACACATTCGAGCATATGAAAAGAGGGCTTATTAAATATATTTTTATTATAATGATATTGGGGCTGTGGGGCTGTAACGATATGTACGATTTTGAACCCAAACACGAATATCCCTCCGATGCTACCACCAGAAAAATATACATTCTGAGTGAGGGACTTTTCAATCGGAATAACAGCTCTATGGCTCTGTACGATTTCTCGGAGCCAGATTCGACTAAACGACTAAATCCCTATTTTTTCAAAACAGTAAATAAGCGAAGATTGGGCGACACTGCAAACGATATGCAGCGTTATGGCAGTAAAATATATATCATCGTTAACGTATCGAGCCAAATAGAGGTGATTGATGCGGAAACTGCTGTTTCTATAAAGCGCATACCAATGTTTAACGAAAACAATGTTGCTCGCCAACCACGATACGTTGATTTCCACGAAGGCAAAGCCTATATCTGCTCTTTTGACGGAACTGTTGCCCGATTGGATACAGTATCTCTCGAAATAGATGCATTTGTGAAAGTTGGACGCAATCCAGACGGAATATGTATAACCAACAACAAAATATATGTAAGCAATTCGGGCGGACTAAGCGTCCCAAATTATGACCGTACTGTTTCGGTAGTCGATATTGAATCATTTAGAGAAATAAAGAAAATAGATGTTGGATTAAATCCATATAAAATACATGCTGACGGTCAAAAAGATGTGTACGTTGTTACTCGGGGAGATTACGAAAGAAAAGATTATGCTTTTCACAAAATAGACAGCGAGATAGATGAAGTGGTTCTCACTTTTGAGGGACTTTCAGTTTATAATTTCGAGATTCACAAAGACAAAGCGTACATGTATAATTACGATTTCAATACAGGCAAAAGTTGGATAAAAGTGTTGGATTGTATGACAGAAAGGGTAATAGACGAGCATTTTATAAAAGATAATAATATTGTTATAAACACCCCTTATTCTATTAGTATTAATCCTATAAACGATGACGTATATGTAACTGACGCACAGTTTTTTATTTTCGAAGGCGATCTGCTCTGTTTCAATAAAAATGGAGAGTATAAATTTAGAATAAACGAGGTTGGATTAAATCCTAATCGTATTCTGTTTTTTGAATAGTGAATAGTGAATAGTGGTGGGTGGGTGGTTGGTGAATAGTGGAGGGTAAAAGTTCTTTTAAATTATTGTACAGATAGCGTATGCAAATTATTGTAGAGACATGACATGCCCTGTCTTTACTTTCAACTTTTAACTTTTTAACTAAATTATATGAAAGCAAAAACTTTTTATTTATCATTTCTTGTTGTAGTTGTGTTTACACAACTGCAAGCGCAAAATTCGCCCTATATATCACGGGTGATAGAGTACAGACCTGCTCCGGGACAACACATAAATCGTGTTTTTCCACCAGCAGCGATGAGCACAACGTACGAAGATGCACTTCTTTTTGCAAACAATATGCTCACGAGTCAAAATGACTCGCGCTTATTGGGACTTGGTGCATTTGGAGGATATGTTATTGTAACTTTTGACCGCCCAGTAGTTAACGTACCCGGAGAATACGACCTACGTACTGTCGGAAATAATTTTTTCGTTGCCAATACTGAAATTGGCTCTATGGCTGAGCCAGGAATAGTTATGGTTTGTCAGGATTTGAATAAAAACGGGAAACCCGACCCAGACGAGCCATGGTACGAACTTGCGGGAAGTGCATACAATCATCCTGAAACCATTCACAACTATGAAATCACTTACTACAGACCTGACCCAGACCAACAGAAAAAAAATATTCCTTGGACAGATAATCAAGGTAATTCGGGAGAAATAGAACATATCCCGTTTGCAACTCAAAGTACCATGTACCCTTTATGGATTGAAGAAGACTCAATGACATTCAGAGGAACAAAATTACCGGGAAATATAACTGAAATTGAACATGAATATAACGGGGAAATTATCTCTATAACAATTCAAGAGAGTTTTGAATGGGGATATGCCGATAATAATGTAAATATATTCGATAGTGAAACACAAACCTATACAGAACCTATAGAAAAAACAGGGTTAAATTTAGAGTGGGCAGTGGACGAAAATGGAAATCCCGTACATTTAAACTACGTCGATTTTATAAAAATATACACCGGACAGTTGCAACAAATGATGCCAATGGGAGAAACATCTACCGAACTTTCAGGAATGGGAGGCGTAATAGATCTACACCCGGACGCTCTTAGTATTGAAGCAGATGCGACAAACCCAATAAAACTGATTATCCACGACAACAATATCATGATTACCGAAACAAATGGTATGGCTACTGTCACAAATATTTATAGCATTACGGGAAGTGTGGTTATGTCTAACGTTAGAAAACAGAGCATCAATATATCACAGCTACCTACAAATTTATATATATTGCAGGTGACGACTCCTTACGGAGTGATGACTCAGAAAATAATAAAAAAATAAACTTTTAACTTAAAAAAATGGAAACAAAAAAACTATTCATTGTGAATTTATTACTTTGGCTGTCTGTCATGTCGGCAGCCAACCAAGTAATAACGGATACAAAAAACACCCCC
>DAOSIN010000305.1:0-3091 GCA_035366675.1 Salinivirgaceae bacterium
TGTTCATTGTTAATGTTTCAATGCTGTTGCTGGGTTTTCTTCCACTGAATGCTAAAACAGTTTATTTACACAACAAACTACGATATTAATAACAAATATACGATATTAGTAACAAAAAAATACAATATTCGCAACAAAAATATAATAATCGTAAATAAAAATATTATAGCATTAGTAAATATAATTTCATTGTTTTATAGTTTCCTCATAACATTCTAAATGAGAAAAACATTTTATATACAAATATTTTATGATATATGTTATTTTGGGGGCTGAAGGACTGCATTTACACCGCCATTGGTGTGATAGAGGAAGGCCTATCTGTTAGATATTGCGGGCGCTTTCGTGTCGGGTTACAAATCAAAGTAAGCAAGTGAATAAACATTAGCAAACCTCGACCCGGTAATTGCGTATGACCGGCTGTTAGAGGCTGTTACTTTATATAATTTTTTGGCACAATTTTACGATAAATGTGTACCAAAATCACTTTGCAAAAACACAACTAATTCTTGAAATGGCAACAGATTAATTTGGCAAACTAAGAAAATAGATGATTTTTAACTAGAACGGCGTGTGTTTGCTACTATCTCGTTGCCATGGAAAGTTTTGTTTTTTAAAAACACCTTTTCGTCACGGAGTACGCCGGTAAACTTCCAAATTTTTGATATTATTGCTGAGTCTTATATTTTATTTATTTCGGTTTAAAATGCTAATAGTAAGTTGTTTCACGATTTCAGATTCTTCGGGCTTGCTGGTGGCAATAAACAGCGTAAGGGCTGCAAGTGCGGCATTGTCAATGATCGGTACACCGTCGGGTTTTTGCAATGCTTTGTTTTGTTCCATAAAATAGAGGAAACATGCGGCAGCAATACGTTTGTTTCCATCAACAAACGAATGATTTTTTGTGATAAAATACAATAGGTTTGCGGCTTTCTCCTCTATGGTAGGATAAAACTCGATATCGTCAAAGCCTTGTTTTATCTGGTTTACCGAACTTTGAAAGCTTTCATCTTTGGGCTTTGCAAACACATCCGATTCAAATTCGGAGTACATGGTGCGTATCATTTTCATATATTCCTCTACCGATGGATAAATGGTTTCTTGTTGGGTTAGTCCTTTCCGGTCGAGTTTTTCGTGGTCGTAATCGTCAAGCAGCGAAAGCCCCTTAGCAAATACCCGAAGCATCTCGAATTCTTCGGAGGTAGTTTGTTCCGCTATGGCACGATTGAGAATGCGTATTCCGGTTTTTAGGTATTCTACTTCCTGCTGTTTTTGAACCAAACGTTTCTCGTTAATGGCGTAACCCTGAACCAAATAATCTTTAAGTCTTTGGGTTGCCCATTGGCGGAACTGCGTGCCACGCTGCGACTTAACACGATAACCGACAGAGATAATTACATCGAGGTTGTAAAACGCTACAGGCTTGTCTGAATTTGCAATATGCATTTTTTGCATATTGCTTTCTTTATCCAATTCTTTTTCACTGAAAACGTTGTTTATATGACGAGATATAACAGACTGGTCGCGCCCAAAAAGCAATACTAATTGTTCCTGGGTTAGCCATACGGTATCAGCATCCATTTGAACCTGCAATTCAATTTGATTGTCTTCGCTTTTATATATTTCAACTTTATTTTCCATATTATGCAGCTTAAATTTTATTTGTTATGTTATAGATGCCATTGCAATTCCCTTGACAATCTTTTAACCGTTGGGTTCCCATTGGCGGAACTGCGTGGCACTTTGTTATTTAACACGATAACCGACAGAGATAATTACATTGAGCTTGTAATATTTTTCTAACACCGCTATGAATTATACTTGCTGCTGTACCGAGTTGTTATTCGTCTTTGGTTTAAAACTTGGTTCATAATATCTATTTTTCCCTTTTGTATCTCCACCCATTGATTGGTAAATAGATTCGTTGGGGCAGAAATTAACACATCTCATACATTGCTCACAGGTCGAAGTCCAGACGGGTTTCTTTTCGATGATCTTTATACTTTTCGTAGGGCATATTTTTGAACATAACTGACAGCCATTACAAGTGTCATATACTTTGAATGTTTTCCATAAATTTTGTAATCCCAAATATTTGAAAAGCAAATAATCTTTGTAAAATCGAAATTTAGAGTATTCTTCAGGATAATTAAACCGATGATATTTTTTTATCCCATCTACTATGTCATGAGCTATATTTCTTGCTTGTTCAACCCCGGCTTTGATAATCACCATGGAATCCTCTCTTGATGGTGGGAATGGTGGTTCCGGAGAAGTAATCCAGTTTATTGGCATTTGAATTACTCCTGTATAAATAATTTCACAATTTTTCTTACTTAAAATTTGCTCACACTCCTTAATTGAAAATCCGGCTCCATCAGAACCACCGGCTGTAATTAAAATAAAGACTTTCTGTCGATTATTAAACTTACGAATTGATTTTAAATATTTGCGACAAATTCGAGGTATTGCAAATGCATATACAGGGAAACAAAATCCTAACGAGTCTGAATTATCAAGATCTGTCTCGTCAAAATTAATTTCCGAAATCCTTGCCTCATAATTTAACTTGATGAATTCTTCTCGACACGTATCCAGTATTTTTAAAGAATTACCTGTACCGGTAAAGTATCTTAATTCAACTCTCATATTGTCAATTTAAAGTGCTATTTACAATTGGGTACAAAGGTTATGCGGGTATTAAATATTGGGGATTGCGAGCGCTTTCCTATCAAGCTACACAAAAAGTTGAAGCGGGCTACAACCCTTGAAAAACCTAATAAACCGGCGTTTTTTATAACATTTGTTTTGCTCTTTATTTTTTTGTTTTTATATACACAAGTTTTATTGTTGCCCTTTCAGTTAGTCTCTCATCAATATCAAATTTATCCTTTAATGACTTTATCAATGGAGTAAGTTTTTCGAATCCATAATTTCTTGGGTCAAAATCAGGTTTTTTCTTAATCAAAAGACTCCCTACATCTCCCAAGAAAGCCCATCCATCTTCATCCGCAATATCATCAACTGTAACTGATATTAAAGCTACTAATTCTTTATCAATTTTTTGCACTGTCTCCTGCTCAACAATCTG
>DAOSIN010000306.1:0-3062 GCA_035366675.1 Salinivirgaceae bacterium
TTCGTAACGCCATGTAAATTCAGCGGGAGGCTCGCCTAAATGAAAACATAAAATACGGTAAATATCTGACAGCATTGTAAGTTTCTGTTTTTCAATGTTTTTCCTGTCAGCCTTTTTACTGCCAAACTCCTCGCGTAAATTGTAGCCGTGCTCCCTGAGTTTTGTTCTTACGATACTTCTAAGTTGACTTGTACTGTTACTACTTTGTGTTTCAGGCATTACAGACTTTGGCACACACCCATACTTCTGCACCAAATTAACATAAAGATTCCATACTCCGCCGTCATCAACAGGCGATTTGAAATACCACTCTACATAACGGTCATCCCAAGGCTTGTCAATAGTTGCAATAACGTTTTCGAGAAACAGGTTCGATTTTTCTAAAATATCCCAAAAGTAGAGATAGTTCAAAGAGAATTCAAACGAAGATACATTCAATTTTTCCATCACCTTGGGACGCAATGTATTAAGACTTGCAAATGCCCAACAGCGACCCGAGCTTTTTTGATCAGTTATACCACTTACTTTTACTTTGTATTTGAACAGGTGATCGGTTTTGCCTTCATTTTCAAGATTTACAACCAAATCTTTTAAACTATTGTGCGTCAAAGCGTTGGTAATTGCACGTGTTGCAGGATCGTTTTTGTCGTAACTTTTACGTAATTGAATTAGTTCATCGTTGCCGATAGTGCCCTGTTGAGCAAATGCGTAAATTGCGGAAATAGAAAGGGCTATCAGCGTTAAAATTTTTACTCTCATGATATTATTTTTTAGTTTACCTACAAAGTTAGCCATTTAAAGATAAAACAAAAATAGCCGGCAACTAAAATTTTATTGCCGACTATCATGATGAAAGCACCTAAAAAAATCAGTGTTATTTACCTGGACACTGTTTAACAATCTCTTTGTCGAGATTATGGCTACCATAAGCTTTATCAAACTGTTCACTAAATTTACCTGCTAACATTTTGGCTGTGACATCGAAATCGTTTTTGTCAGCCCACACATTTTTAGGTGTCAAAATCTCTTGTGGTACATTTGGACACGATTGTGGTATGCTAACATGGAAAATTGGGTCGGCAGCATATTGAACTTTGTTTAGTTCGCCATTTAACGCTGCATCAACCATTGCGCGAGTGTAGCGCAATTTTATGCGCGAGCCAACTCCGTACTTGCCTCCGCTCCAACCTGTATTTACCAAAAAGACCTGAACGTTGTGCTCTTTCATTTTATCTCCCAACATTTGTGCATAAACAGCTGGTTGAGCCGGCATAAAAGGTGCTCCAAAGAATCGGCTAAATGTTGCTTGAGGTTCGGTTACTCCAGTTTCTGTTCCTGCAAGTTTTGAGGTGTAACCCATTAAGAACCAAAACATTGCTTGACTTTCATTCAAACGTGATATCGGAGGTAATACACCATAAGCATCTGCTGTTAAAAAAAGAATTGTTGTTGGGTGACCACTAACCGACGATTTCTTAATATTTGTCAGGAACTCCAACGGATACGATGAGCGACTGTTTTCGGTATATCTTGTATCAAAATAGTCAACTTCTCCATTTGGATAAACCATTGCATTCTCGACAATTGCTCCGTGATTCAAATAGTCATCTTTGTGCATAACGGCGTTCCAAATTTCAGGCTCGGCTTCGTGCGTAATATCTATCATTTTAGCATAGCAACCATTTTCAAAATTGGCGATACCGTTTTTGCTCCAGCCATGTTCATCATCGCCTAATAAAGCTCGTTTTGGGTCGGCTGAAAGTGTTGTTTTACCTGTACCCGACAATCCTAGTAAAAGTGCTGTGCGACCGTCTGTTCCCTCATTTGCAGAGCAGTGTAACGGAAGAATACCTTCTAATGGCAAATAGTAGTTCATTACGGTAAAAATCAGCTTTTTCATACTTCCCATATAAGCTGAACCGTAAACGATACCTACACGGCGATTGAAATCCATTGCAACGGCTAAATTAGATACTTCACCCTTTTCATTTTTGCGAAGTCGTCCTTCGTATCTTTCGGTGTTTACTTTGCAGTCAGGCAGCGATATTAAAAAGAATGGCTTTTCAGCGAAAATACTCTTTTTAATATCGTTCGGAACTGGACGAAACATATTATCTACAAAAAGGCTCGACAATGCTTTATTTGTTACTGTTTTAACAGGAAGTGCATATGCTGAATCGGCACCTACAACACGGTCAGTTTCATATATTACGCTTGAATTTCCGAGTGTTTTAATAGCATCTTCAAATAGCATATCAAAAGTGTCGGGTGCCATTGGAATATTGTTGGGTGATGTCCAGTCAATTAAGTGTTGGCTTTCGGGATGTTTTACCATATAGGTATCCTTTGGGCTACGACCTGTTGACTCAGGGGCTGTCCACGTTGCCAACGCACCGCACTCCATTACTAAGGCTTCGCGCTTTTCAACACTAAGTTTAATCATTTCACGACGGCTAATGTTTTTAGCAACATTACCGTGCTTTTTCAGCATTTCGCCGATCTGTTCTTTGAAGTTGTTGATTTTCATTATATTATATACTATTTTTATTTGTTCACTCTTTTTGTAAAAAATATTTTGCTTGCCGATAAAAATAAAATCACCCTGATCTTAAAAATTGGCACCTTTATAGGTTTTAGCTTTTTGTGACAAGGGTGACTGTTCGTTTTCCTATATATTTCTCTTACATATGTTTTTACTGTAGGTAAAACACCATTTTGAATACAAAGATAGAATGTATTTTATTACTACAAACATTTGCACTGTTTTTATTTCCTGAATTTTCGGATGATAGCTTTAATATCTGGCAGTTCATGTAAAAAGTTTGACGTAAAAATCTCTTGTGGCGACTCTTCAATTTGCGACACTGTCCACCATCGTCCTTGTGAAGCCTCAGATGGATTAATCTTAGGCTCTTGTTGCGTTACTTGAATAAACGAAAAGACCATTTCTGACTCCTCGTGGTCTTTCCAGACATATTGTGTTCTAAAACTTATGTTCGAAGGTTTAAGATTTGTCTCTTCAAACATCTCACGTTCCAATGCTTGTTCTATGGTCTCTTTCC
>DAOSIN010000307.1:0-3058 GCA_035366675.1 Salinivirgaceae bacterium
GTTGTTTTTACTCGGCTAAGATAGGGAGTTTTTTTGTTAAAATGTGTTTTTGGGGGGAATATTTTTGTTTTTTTGTTATGGAAAAAAAGGTGCAAGAATTTGGAACACAGATGACACGGATTTAACGGATTATCACGGATTTTTGGTAGGGGCGCCCCTGCGGTCGCCTGAAACTTGAAACTACAATTTAATCTCAATGTTATTCATTCTCAGTGGCGACACTTTGGACTCAGGGTTAGCTTTTCTAATTGAAATATGATGATAATCGTTACTCCTGTCGATAGATACTGGAGTTAGTTTTATTGTATGCAACGTCCATTCTGTTAGCGGTTTAATTCCGTAAGTAATCTCTTTTTCGTATCCACTGTAAAATTTTACAACAAGCTGATTTTTCCCTTTATTTAATGGCAAAAGAAAAATCTCTTTTTGTCGCTTTATTCGCTTGGGCGAAAAGTGAGCCGTGATATATTTACCGTTCAAAAGAATATATGCTGCGTTACCGCTTTCTATTTCAACAGCTATTGTTTGGGGCTTTGTAGATTCAATTTCCTGCAACAGAACAAAACTTCTTCGGGGAATTATTTCCTCGGTATAAGATTCGTTGTAATTGAAATCGGGAATTAATTTAAAGTTTTCATCTGCCTGAACGTCAATGTTTTCAATGCCTTCTTCTCTTACATTTCCAAAAGTACCTCGTCCCGATTTTCGATACAGATTTCCCCATTTTACGCTATTATTGTCGAGAGTTTGTTTTTTTGATGATTGAGCTGACAACGTTATCTCATGCTTGTTACCATTTATATTGATTTCGATTTTCTCTCCTTGTTCCGAATCTGTAAAGCATATTTCGGGAGATAGAGAACGTTTGTTGGAACGGAAAAACCAATCGTAACCGATTAAAGTTTTATATCCGGCATAGTAGTTTAAAGAAGAGTATCCGAAAGTGGGAGTTGAGTTTTGTGGTGTAAGAGATGCGTTTCTTGACAAAATATTTTGGGGTTTCACTTCAAATCCGGTTACCTTGAATACGGTAAATGGAGCTTCGCCGTAAGATGCACTGATAGGTGAAACTTCCGCTTTTAACAAGTGTGAACTTGATATTTCTTGAAATTGAGTCACTTCTCCTTTTGGGACAAAGAAGTAAAGTGTGTCTCCTTTGGTTGTTACATCGTAACCTTGAAAAGGAGTGTGAAACGGATTGGCATTTGTGCCGTAAATAGCCTCAGAGTTGGTTTTTACCCATTTCCCCATTTCCAACAGCACGTCGCGTTCAAATTCCACAACAGAGCCGTCACCTCGTGGTCCGATGTTAAGCAGATAATTTCCGCCTCGACTGACGACTTTTATCAAACTTGCAATTTTTTCGTCAACCTTTTCTTGCACGCTTCCGCGTTTTTGCCACGAACGGTAGCCCCATGTTTCGTTGAACATCGAGGCAGCCGTTTGCCATGGAATACCGAGTTTGTAGTCGGGATATTCGTTATCTGCCATCACGGAAAAATCAACGTAATCGTTACCCAATCGTCCGCTAATCATACATTGTGGTTGTAGTTGATTTACAAGCTCATACAAGCCTTTGCTCTGTGCATGAGTGAGTGAACCCATATCGAACCAAATTTCAGAAATATCGCCGTAGTTAGTCATAATCTCTTCCACTTGTTTCTTATTGAATTCGTAGTGCTCATCTGTCAAGGGGTCGGCATTATGACTCGAAATAGGGTAGGCGTGTGGATAATGCCAGTCGATAAGTGAGTAATAGACAGCGAAATCGATACCTCCTCTTTTGCAGGCATCGGCTAACTCTTTCATCAAATCTCTTCCGTAAGGAGTAGCATCAACGATGTTAAAATCAGTATATTGTGAGTGATACATGCAAAACCCGTCGTGATGCTTCGATGTAAAAACAATAGAACGCATACCGGCATCTTTTGCCAATTGCACAATTTTATCAGGATTCCATTTTGTTGGATTGAATTGCCTTGCCGTATTTCCGTACCAATCGCTAAAAATTCCGGCGAACGATTGTATCTGTTCGCTATAGCCTCGCTCCACAGGCTTTCCTTCATATACGCCACCATACACAGAGTATAGCCCGAAATGAATAAACATTGAAAACTTTTGATCTAACCAACGTTGAGACGGTTTTTGTTGCGCAGACGCGAGCAACGTAAAACAAAAAAACAGACTAAAAATTTTGTACTTCATATTGTTATCTCTTATTGTCCGCCGTGTGTTTTTGCAGTGTTTTGATGAACAGCGTTGTTAAACGTCGCTAACTTAGTGATTTTTTATTGAAAATATATTGCAGGGTAAAAATTAAACAAAAAAATAATTCGACTATAGTCGAAACTTTGTGATGTTTTTTAGTTTAATTCGACTGTGGTCGAAACTTTTTTAGTTAATGTTTTTAGTAAGTTGGAAACTATTAAATCAAGCTCAGAAAGCCAATGTAGTTCGCAAAAATAGTAAGATATAGAATTGTTATATTAAGCCCAAATTCTGAAAATTTAGATAATACATTCTAATTTATAATAAGTTAAATTTTTCCCTGAAAGTTTAGAGTTTTTGTTTATCACAGGACTTTTTTGTCCGTAGGACAAGATTGTTTGATTTTATAATATGTTTGTATGTTAAAATACAATATAATTAATTGATTTTCTGACAGATAATTGTTAATTGCTAATTGCTCATTGTTAATTGATAAAGCGCAAGCCTATGGGTGTGCTAAAGCACACAATTCCACCCGTAGGGTGGCACATTGCCTTAATGCATTAGTGTCGCCCTACGGGCGAAAGTCGGGGGCATTGCAGTTTCCGTAAGATAAATCTTACGGTTAATCACATATTGTCCTACGGACAAGTCCACTTGCACACTCCGACTCCGCTAAGTAGATTGCTTTCTAATTTCAAATATCTATTCCCTAAAAAATTTGGGATTTGGACCAACTGCAATTTTATAAAAGAACGAACTTTTATAAAATTTACTGCATAATAGATTTAACAAAAAACAATAAACTTTTAACTTTACAAACTTTACAAACTTTACAAACTTTACAAAC
>DAOSIN010000308.1:0-3056 GCA_035366675.1 Salinivirgaceae bacterium
AGAACACAATTGATTTTGATAGTAGCGACTTATCAGTTACCTCGCAATATTTGTTGTCAAAGAAAAATATGCACGAAACAATATTACCGCCTCATCAACATCAATATGACAATACTATAGTGATACAAAATAGCTATTGCGTTCCTATTATTGAGGGAAATCAGTTTCTCGGAGCCACATCTATTAACGGATATTCAAGTGATTTTCAGTCGTTTCTGTCATCTTTTAAGTCAAATAAAAAAGATCAAATTTTTGTTGTTGATTATAACAACATTATTATTTCCCATTCTGAAGATACATTAGTTGGGAAAAATGTAACAGAACTAGGTTTCGATACACTCTTTACAAGCATGTTTGAAGATTGTCGTACCAAAGGTAAATCATCTGTAATTGAGGGTTATTTTCCGTTTAGTCAATCTAGTTATTTTATTTCGTTTGCATCCTTTAAAATATCGGAAGATACTGATAATTATGTACTTGTGTTAGCTTCTCCCTCGTGGCATATACTAAAAGAAGCTAAAAGGAATTACTATTTGTCGTTTTTAAGTGCAGTTATTGGATTGTTTATTCTGGGTGTTTTTGTATGGTTTATAGCTCGTTTTATTACTAAGCTAATCTCTTCATTAACAGTGTCGCTCCAAGATGTTGCTTTAGGCGACATATCCTTTAAAAATAAATTGAAAATCAATACAAATGACGAAATAAGTGACACTGCTAAAAGCGTTAACCGTCTAATTGACGGACTTAACTCAATGGCTCGATTTGCGTCCGAAATAGAGAAAGGCAATTTAGACGTCGAGTATAAACCGCTTAGTAAGAAAGATCTTTTAGGGAAGTCTCTCGATAAAATGAGACAAAGCCTTGTACATGCAAAAATCGAAGAGAACATTCAAAAAGAGATTGATAACAAACAAACATGGGTTACTCAAGGAATTGCGCATTTTGTTGAAATATTAAGACAAAACAATGATAATCTTGAACTATTGTCAGAAAATATTGTATCAAACATTTGCTCATATATGAATAAACCGCAATGTGCTCTATATATTGTAAATTATGATTCTGAAGAGATTGAATATGAATTAATTGCAGCACATGCTTATGGATATCCCAAAATTATTGACAAAAAAGTTAAAATAGGAGAAGAGCTTATTGGTAGAGTTGCATTAGATAAAAAAACGTTGCACATAAAAAATACAACCGAAGATTTTCCGATTCTTAAACCCGAGTTGGTTACAGATAAAATACCAAGTAGTGCATTGATATCACCTTTGATCAGTGGAGAACTAATGATGGGAGTTGTGGAAATTTTAGGATACGAACCGTTTGAAGAGCATGAAATAGAGTTTGTTGATAAATTGGGTGCAAATATTGCATCAACATTTAATAGTGCCAAAACCAATATTAAAACAGCTGTTCTATTAGAACAATCGCACCAACAAAAAGATGTGTTAGCACAACACGAAGAGGAGATGCGTCAAAATATGGAAGAAATGCTCGCAACACAAGAAGAATCAGAAAAACGTGAACATGAACTTAATGCCGTTTTGGATATTATAAATAGAAATACAATGTACGTTACCCTCTCTCAAGAAGGTAAAATTATTGAAGTCAGTGATTCGTTGGCAACCCTATTTGGATTTCCAGCATCACAAATGGTTGACAAATATATGGATGCTTTTACAACACCTGATGATGCCTCAAAAAGAGAACAGGATTTGCTTTGGGCAGAAGTTTTATCAGGTAACTCACAAAAGAAAATTCAAAAAGTAGAAATTAATAAGCAAACAATGTATCTGTCAGAAACATACATCCCGATACCTAAAGATGACGACGAATTCATTATTGAACAAATAACACTCGTCGTAGTTGATGTAACCAAGAAAGTAGAGTATGACAGAGAGATTGCTATGATAATTTCTGATATAGAAACCTATACAAAATAAAACGCCCGATGTAGAGACGGAGCATGCTCCGTCTCTACTTTATAAACTTTTAACTTTTATCTTTTAACTCAATAAAAAAATATATATTTGCAAATAAACTTTTAAAATTAATAAATTTATGAACTTACCAGCTAATCTTAAATTTACCGAAGAACACGAGTGGGTAAAAATCGAAGGCGATATAGCAACCATTGGTATTACCGATTTTGCACAAGAACAACTTGGAGATATCGTATTTGTTGAAATCGAGACCGAAGGCGAAACCCTATCTAAAGGAGAGGTTTTTGGAACAATTGAAGCAGTTAAAACAGTATCTGACTTGTTTATGCCATTATCAGGCGAAGTTATTGAAGTTAACGAGGAGCTTAATTCAAGTCCCGAAACAGTTAACAAAGATCCGTACGGAAAAGGTTGGATGATAAAAGTTAAAATGACAAACATGTCTGAAAAAGACGACCTACTTAGTGCAGATGAATATAAAGCTCATGTAAGTTAATTAGCTTTATACGAAAAATGGTACTTGAAGTTACAGAGCCAACTATTTCGTAATGAATTAGCTGGCTTTGTTGATTTTAGAATTCATTCACAAAAAGGTCATTTCAACGGTGGCTGAGCCTGTCGAAGCCACCACGTGAGCATGTCAAGGTAACGCATTCCGAAATCCAAAATCCGAAATCCGACATCCGAAATCCGAAATCCGAAATCCGAAATTTACAAAAACAAGCTCCCCACCTGATAAACAATTACAGCCATTACCCACGCAAGAATTGTAGTGTAGGCAACCAAAAATAGGGGCCATTTCCAGCCGTTTGTCTCTTTTTTTACCGCTACCACAACTCCAACACATGGAAAGTAAATTAGCACAAAGACAAGGAACGACAGCGCAGATAAGTGTGTTATACCAGATTCGTCGTTCTTAGATTTAGCAATTAGTATCTCTTTTAACGATGTGTTATCTTCGTTGTCGTCGTTTACGTGATAGATTACGCTTAATGTGCTTATTATTACCTCTTTGGCTGCAATTCCAGTAACTATACTTACTCCTAATTGCCAATCAATGCCGGCAGGGCGCAAAATAGGTTCAATTGCTGTTCCGATAGACCTTAAATA
>DAOSIN010000309.1:0-3041 GCA_035366675.1 Salinivirgaceae bacterium
AACGAAAAAAACTAATTTTTCAAGAACAAGAGAGAAAGAGCTAATCTTTCCCTCGTCGTTCCTGACGGTTAAGTGGCTATCTTCGCTCCCTAAATCTCCAGAATAAGTTGCAGGATAGGACATTTACGTAAAATGTGGCTCAATTCGTCGGTAGGGTTCATAGCCATTTCTGCGAGAATTTTCCCGATACGTTTAGGTTTGCTAATTTTCGGCCTCCTTTCTTAGAAAGGATAAACTGTTCGGCTTCAGCTTGAATTTCGGCAAGGCTTTTGTGTTTATTGGTTTTGAGCCAATTATCAATTTCACTTTTGAGAAATTGAAGTTTCTTCCCTTTTTTATGATAGGGAATAAGCTTTTGTCCAATCCAACCATAAACGGTTTGTCATGCATGTCTGTCAGGCAGGTATTGGCAGAGTTCCTGCAAGTTGAACCACTGATCAGATTCGGGAAGTTCTGTTTTTGTTTCGTTTAACAAGGTTTCAATTTTTTCTACCTTGTCGAGGAGTGTTTCCACAGCTTGTGGAAGTTGTTCGAATGATCTTATCCATATTCTTTTATTACCCGTCTGATTAAAATGCTCCCTTCTCGACGGGTAATAAGAAAGCCCTAATCCGTAATGAATCGAGGTTACAAAAGAATAACTAAAAAGACCTTACAAGGGGTTGTACAATGAGTTGAAAGTTTAGTTTTTTTGTTTTTGTCTATTGATATTGAGGCATTTAGTTCCGCAAGGATTTTGTTCGACTTGTCTATTTCTTTCTTATGGTAGTTTGAGAAAAACACACCTTTCTGTAACTCGTTGTGAATGTTGTTGTAGCTGTTGCCGGTAAGAAATGCAATCAGTTTGCAAATATTTGTAAGATTGTTGTACGCAGTACCAAGTTGCAATTTTTTTGACAGTTCCAAAATTACAATTGAACGGACTTTGATACTTGCAACATCTGGATTTTGGGGATTTTGGGGACAAGTGGTGTCTGGCTGTTGCAGGATTTGGATTTTGCGGTCGATTATTCCGCAAAGGTCATGTGGGTAATTCTTTTTGTACAAAGTATTTGAGAATTTGCAATAACTCAACTTGCTTTTGATTAGAAAAAATGTTTTGCGTAATGACTTCCAAAATGTCATTGACTTCGATTAGCGAAGTGTTTTTTTTGTGTTTCTGATTTAATATTATTACATTTTTAAATTTTTGATATTCAGTTGAATAGAATTTTATTTGCTCTTTTTGTAACTCCCCACTGCCCAAGCATTATACACCACTGCAAAACCACAGAGGGCAAAAAATTGCGGCAAAAGTTCACGTATGCCGCTGCCTTTGAGATAGACGGCTCGCATTACTTCCATCAGGTATTTTAGCGGGTTGAAATTGGTTATAAACTGCGCCCAACGCGGCATACTGCTAATGGGCGTGAAAAGTCCGCTTAACAGAATGATTATCAGCATAAAAAAGAACATTACAAACATTGCTTGCTGCATCGTATCGGAATAGTTGGAAATGATAATACCCAAACCCGAAACGGCAAGTATGTAAATAATTGCATAAAAGTAAATTACGGCTAAACTTCCAGAAGGAATTAAACTATAAACCAATGCTGCAATACCCATACAAATCGACAAAATCACAATGCCTATAATCCAATAGGGGATAAGTTTGGCAAGAATGAAAATGCCTTTGTTCATCGGCGTTACATTGAGTTGCTCGGTTGTCCCTAACTCTTTTTCGCCCACAATATTGAGCGCGGGCAAAAATCCTGTGAGCAAAGTCAGCAACATAACAAACAGCGCGGGTATCATAAAAACCTTGTAGTTTAGCGAAGGATTATATCTAAATTGAGAATGGAGCGTTGAGAGTTGTAAAATGCTGCCCTGTTCTTTGTTTATTTCGGCTGTAAAATCATTGATAATATTTGATAAATACGCACTGCCCAATCCGCCTTTCATGCCATTGACGGCGTTGGCGGAAAGCATTACATTTACCGTTTTTGATTTAAATAATTCCTTTTCAAATTCTTGCGGAATTTCGAGGATAATGTCTGCTTTCCCTGCATCAACGCTTTGCATTGCCTCGCTGTAAGTGTTGGAAATATTAGTCAGGCGAAAATAACCCGACGCGGCGATTTTACCTGTTAACCGTTCCGAAAATGTACTGTGGTCGTTGTCAATCACGCTTAATTTTACATTTTTTATTTCCTGATTGGCAGCCCATGGCAATACTAACATCACCATTATAGGCATTGCCAAAATCAGTTTCGGAATAAATGCGTTCCTAAATATCTGTTTAAACTCTTTTTCTAACAAAAACTTTAACATAATTCTCAATTATTTAGCTATTCTGATATTAAACTTTTTCAAACTCACTGTAATCAAAACCACAGCCATAAAGCCGAGTATGGCAAATTCTTTTACAACATATTGCGGCTCAACGCCCTGTATCATAATTTTTATTACGCCCTCGGCATACCAACGATTTGGCGGAATGACTGAAATCCACTGCAAAATTTTCGGCATACTGTCAATGGGAAATATCATACCAGAAAGTAACATCGTTGGCATCATCATAACAACCACCGAAATAAGTATCGCAGCAACCTGAGTTTTTACCATATTGGACACTAATAAACCTAATGACAAGCCGACAAAAATAAACAGCAACGAGAGGGCAATCAGCATAAACAAACTGCCCGCAATCGGTACGCCAATCACAAAAACCGACAGTAATAAAATGGTTGTCAGGTTGATAACCGACAGTACGAAATAAGGTGTAATTTTAGCCAATAGAATAAAAATCGGTTTTACTGGCGAAACAAGTAAAATTTCCATTGTGCCGATTTCTTTTTCGCGGACAATAGAAATGGAAGTCATCATCGCGCAAATCAGTATCAGCACAAGCCCCATAACACCAGGAACAAAGTTATACGCCCCTTTCATCTGGGGGTTGTAAAGCATTTTTATTTGAGGAATAATTTTAATAATATTCAGATTTGCAGTTGGTTGTAAATTTTCCATTTCCCATTGATTTATAATAGCAGAGGCATAATTTG
>DAOSIN010000310.1:0-3028 GCA_035366675.1 Salinivirgaceae bacterium
TGCTGAGTCTTGTTCTGATCTTGGGATGTGTCAGTATTTCCTTCATCAACAACTTTCTTTGCCTTGTTGACAAGATCTTTAAACCCCTGTCCACTAACATGTTGTGGAACAAAAAACATTAATGGTACTATTGCCATTAATAATAAAAGTTTGTTTCTCATATCTATTGATTTTAGTTTACTGGGCTTATATTAAAACCTCTAAACAAAGAGTTGTTAAGCCCATTTATCCAACTCTTTTGTCTTTATTAAAATTTAATAATTATGCATAAGATGCACATTACCTTTCTCCTTACACTAAAATTTGGAATTGATAAATGCACCACCTACATAGAACAAAATAAAGCATAAAAGGACAAATTAGCAAACATTTAAGCCTTTTTTTTAACACAAATAAGTTTTTCTTTTGCGTTTCGCACATGAATGGCACATCGACACGAGGTTTTGAATAACTCCTATTTTCCCAACTAATACAGAATCAACCCTGCAACCCCCGATAAGATAATTAACAAAATAGGGTCAACTTTTTTTATTGAAGCCACAAGAACTAAGGCAAAAATAATCAGGCTTTTGTAGTCTATAAAGTTATTTCTGTCCATTAACATAAGTGCGGCAGCGGCAATTAAACCGATAATGGCAATTTTCAATACCGAAAGAGCTGCGCGCATCCAAGGATTATTGTTTAATCGGGCGAAAAAGGCACACACAATGGTCATTATTACAAGAGAAGGAATGCTTACTGCCAACGTGCAAATTGCGGAACCAATAACTCCCTGAAATATAGTAAATCCCATATCAGTTACGGCGGTATAGCCAATATATGTGGCTGAGTTAAAGGCTATTGGTCCGGGTGTGGTTTGTGAAATGGCGACGATGTCGGTAAAATCGTTTATTGAAATCCAATTATGAACTTCTACCACTTCGTGTTGTATAAGTGATAACATAGCATAACCACCACCAAAACCAAATAGACCTATCTTAAAAAATGCTACAAAAAGAGCGAGATATAGTTCTAACAACTCCATTTCACTTCCTATTAAATCTCATTAAAACCGCATAATGAGCGACACCTAACAGAATTGCCACAATAACAATATAGACAGGTGAGATATGTAGCCACCATACACAAAACGCCACTGTAATCGGAATCCATAGGTTTTTTATGTTTACTCCGGCAGCTTTTCCCAAACCTAACAATGGTGCTGCAATTAATGCCACAACAGCTGGTCTTATTCCTTTAAAAACGCGTTCAACAACCTGATTATCTTTAAATTGAGTAAATACAATAGCTATCAGCAAAATGGTTATAAATGAGGGCAAAATAACTCCTGCTCCCGAAAAGAGACTTCCTTTAAATCCCAATCGTTTGTTTCCAACGAAAAGTGCTGTGTTTAAGGCTACTGGACCCGGCATTGATTGAGCTATCGCCAACATATCCATAAACTGATCATCATCAAGCCAGTTTCGTTTTACAACCACTTCGTTACGGATAAGTGGTATCATTGCGAAACCTCCACCGAATGTGAAAGCTCCGATTTTGAAAAATACTTTGAAAAGTTCGAGGTACATCAATTAGCAATTAACAATGAACAATTGATTGGTACTTCCCTAAATAGGGTTGACCGTTTTTGGTTTATATTAAATTTATTTGTCATGCTACCATCGGACAATTATGAGCCTGAGGTTCTTCTCTTGGGTTAAAGTTAAAGAGGCTCGATGCCCCCTTAACTTTATAGTTACCTTCGGCATAAATAATTACCTTCGGTCTCTCTTGGGTGTCCAAATTTAGAATAATTTCTTTAAATTGTAATGGCGAATAGTTATTATTAAATGCTAAATGCAATCTTTTACTATTGTAATGTTCAACAGCTTTTTTTGTTTTCGCTTTTAAAGTTTTAATGTCAGTAATATTCCATAATCTTAAATACTCGTTTTTAATTGTGCCGTTAACCCTTTCTGCAAAAGCATTATCTTGTGCCGTCTTACCCATACTTATGCTTATCTGACAATCTTTCAAAATCTTAGTATATTCTTTGCTACAATACTGAGAACCTCTGTCAGAGTGGTGAATTAAGTTTATGTACTCTTCTTTCGGAATCTTTGAAAGAGCCATTTTTAAAGCTTTTATATTAGAAATCGTGCGCATATTGTCTGATACATTATAACCCAAAATTTCTCTAGTGTAAACATCTGTAATAAAAACGATGTAATGATACACGCCAGCTAAATTAAAGTATGTTATGTCGCTTTGAATAACTTGATAAGGGCGCATTACCTGCATACCACTGATAAGATCAGGATAATTAAACCAAGTAGGAATAGTAGTTCTAGTGTAATTTTTTATCTTCCTTACACGATATCCTAATTCCATAAATATTTCACAAAACTTATCTCTACCCATTGTTTTAGGCTTTAAAGTGTCATACAGCTTTTCAACTCCACAGCCGGGATGTTCTTTCCTAATAATATCTGCCTGATAAACCAAATCTTGTAACTCCAAGTCAAACAGTTCTTGTCGCTTCCTGCTTTGATGTACCGATTGCTTGCTTATATTCAATATTCTATAAATGCTATTAAGACTATAACTCAGCTTTTCTCTGTTGTCTTGGAACCACCAGAGAGTTGGGTGTTTGAGTTTTTTTTTATGTCAATATTGTAATACTCTTTAGCAAGATCAATCATTTTTTCCAAATAATCAATCTTGATTTGCTTTTGACCTACAGCTCGTTCCAGTTCTTTTATGCGAGCTTCCATTTGTCTGATTTTTTCAGCTTGACTGTTTTTCATTTCTACTACTTGTATACCTTTTTTGCTGTATTCAGAATACTTATAAATCCAGTTATAAATAAGTGTCCGTGAAATATCGTAAATTTTCCCCAAATCTACTACGGAAAATTGACCTCTTTCATATTCATGAACAACTTTTAACTTGAAATCTTCTGAAAATCTTCGATGATGTCGTAATCGTTTTCCTGTTTTTATCATAATAATTTTGTTTGAAAACGGTCAACCTATATCAGGGAATGACA
>DAOSIN010000311.1:0-3028 GCA_035366675.1 Salinivirgaceae bacterium
TTAAACTTTGATTTCCTTGCGATGTGTCGTTTAGCCAAATGCTATCGTCAAAATCGAATATAATTGGGACTTTTAGCCATTTTATAGTTCGTTCGAAAAATACGGTTCCCAACATAAATGCCTCGCGATAAATGAATACGGCATCATAATTTTTTACGCGAACAATATCTCGAACGCGTTTTATAAAACTTTTAATAACAATGAATAGCTTTATGATAAAGTTTCTGTGACTATAAAAGTATTTATCGTCCCATGCGCTAAGAATATTTGAGTATGTTATTTCGTATCCCGACTCCCTTAAAAATGGAATAAAATGCTCGCAGCGAAAACGCTGTCCCGGCGAGCGTCCCATTCTGTGAGGAACTAAATATAGAATACGCCTTTTCTCCATACAAAAGCTTAGTTAAGAGTTAAAAGTTTATAAAGCGGTGCACTCGGTCGCTGAGCTTGTATTTCGACAAGCTCAATAACCATCGAAGTGAGCGCAACCTAAGTGTTGAAAGCAACTAGAAAATACAATGTATGTTTCAATTGCTAATTGCACATTGTTAATTGTTAATTGATTTATAAATATTGTTATATCTCTCGACCCCCAAATTTAAAGAAAAGTATTTATGTGCGATATCAACCAAAGTTTTTTCATTTATCTTTTCAGATGAAAAGTAACTGTTCCAAACACTATAAAGCGTTTCGTACTTAAAATCTTTGACTATCAACGATTGTATCGGTTTGTAATACTCTTCGATATCGCCAACCCCAATATTGCTAAAAACAGGTATTCCTAATCCGAAAAGTTCAGCCAATTTTGTTGGAGAAGACGCTTTTTTGCTAAACGAAGGCTTTATAAAGCTGACAGCCGCATCGCTAACAGTTAGGATTTCAGGCAATTGTCCTCTGTCGGTATGTGTTGTTTTGATTAAATCTAATGGCATTTGATGTTTTATTACAGATTTGTGTATTATCTCTATATTGTCGTGTGTAACGACTAAGAAAACGGAATTTGGGCAAAATTTAGTTACCAATATTTTAAAGAATTTAACCATCTCTTCGGTCAAATACCACGTTCCTAGCGAACCTAAATATGTTAATACAAAAGTATCTTGTTCAATCCCTAATTTTTCTCTCCAAGTGGCTCTGTCTATTTCGCTTTTTTCTGTTTTTTTAAAATGGTCAAGGTCGGCGCAACATGGAATAACAGAATAGCGTGCATCTAAGACTTTAACACCAAAGTTACTATTAATAGTTTCTATCGCATTGTTTGTAAGACTTACAACGTGGTCGGCATTTGCTAAAAACTCTTTCTCCTTGTTTTTAAAGTATTTGTAAACCAAACGGAACAAAGGGTTTGAAAAACTCCAGATATTGCCGTCAATGCGCTCGTCTGCCCAAAATCCTCGCATATCGAAAATAAATTTTACGCCGTATCTCTTTTTGAATTTTAACCCAACAATTGATGTAACGTAGCTTCGGCAGTGCACTATATCAAAACCTTCGTTTTTGTATATTTTTTTCAATTCTATGGAGAACTTGTAAATATCTTTTAATGTTGAAAGCACAGGTGGTTTTTTTGTGTATTTTATTGGTATCCAAGCAATATTACTCTGGTCAAGAGCGGATTTTATTTTCTCTCTTTTTCTTAAAAAAACCTCATTTTTTTCTGCACTGATAATAGTAATTCTGTTGTTTAATTTCGACAACCCTTTTAAATAGGGGATAATCTGCGACTGTCCAAGAGAGTCGGTCAGCCCATCGTAAGTTAAATATACTATTCGTTTTTTGTTATTGGTATTTATCATGTTCAATTATAAGATAATATGTTTGGCAGTTAAAACTTATTAGATTGTAAAGCTCCTCTCTTTTTCTGAAAAAAATCTTTAATCAGGTCAGCGCAGTCATCAGCCATAACATTTCCTTTAACAATAGTTTTAGGATGATATAAATTGCCAAACTTGCTACTTCCAAATTTTGTATCGGGTGCACCAAAAACAACACGCTCTATCTTAGTCCAGAAAAGAGCACCGGCGCACATAACGCATGGCTCTAAAGTAACATAAAGAGTACAATCCTCTAAATATTTGGCTCCAAGAGCTTCCGTAGCCGATGATATTGCAATAATTTCGGCATGTGCCGTAACATCTTTTAGTTTTTGTGTTTGGTTATGTCCTTTGCCAATTATACGATTGTTGGCTACTATAACAGCACCTATGGGTATTTCGTCAGCCTCGTATGCTTTCAGGGCTTCGCGAAAAGCGGATTTCATAAAATAGGTATCATCAAACATTATTTAGAACGAATTAATAGTGGTAGTAAAATCAAAATATAAACAACAGCAAAGATAAAAGAAAGAAAAGTAGCAAGGGCAATGTTTGTTATTTTATATAAATAGTTGACTCCGAAAGCGAAAACAACAATGTTGCCACTTGCAAGAATCATGGTTTTTGCGGTGGCACGTGCAAAATCTTTCCCTTGAGAGCGTGTTAAAATAACCATACTTGTTAGCATAACTGCCGGGAATGTGCTAAAAATGCCTGTCCAGAAGTGCGAAGCAAACTGACTAATAATTACCGTCGCACCGACAACCGAGCCTGCAAAAAGAGCTCTGTACAGTATCAGAGAAATTCGGAACTTTTGTTCCCGTTTTGTTCCCGATTTTATTTTCGCAACATGTTCCAAAATAAAGTAAGTGGTTGACATTATTACAATAAAAATAGTAGTAGTAACAACAACCGACTGAATATTAAGTTGTTGAAAAAACAGTGCACAGCATACCCACACAATCAACGAAATAATTGTAGCTTTTACTAAGCCTTTGTTTAAAGTGAACACAAAGACCGTTAAAAAAATACAATTTAACGCCATTCCCAAAGGAGCCGACAATGCAGCATTAGCTGCATACTCTTTACCGACTGTGATAGCCACAAACAGCAATGAAACCAAAATAGTGCTTGGAAGTAGAGCCAGCACTCCACCCAATTTAGTTCCAAGACGTTCTGCAATCCATGTCGAAACCGAGATCCAAATGCCAGCA
>DAOSIN010000312.1:0-3025 GCA_035366675.1 Salinivirgaceae bacterium
AATTGCTAATTGCACATTGCTACCTACATTTTGTCGGGCATTTCCATTCCCAATAGCCAAGCTGCGTTTTTCAATATTTGCGCTACTGTTTTAATCAAAAAGAGACGCGAGTTACGACAATTTTTATCGGCTTCTTTAATTATCTGATACTCATGATAATATTGATTAAACTCGCGAGCCAATTCAAACATATAGTTGGCAATTTGAGCGGGGCTTAACTGCTCGGCTGCTTCGCCTACTACACCACCAAAAGAATCGAGTAACTGTATCAAACGTACCTCTTTTTCATTAAATTGGTAGTTTTTTAATTCGGGCTTCGCTCCTACCTCTTTGGCTTTTCGTAAAATCGATTTTATTCTGGCGTGGGCATATTGAATAAAGGGTCCTGTGTCACCATTAAAGTCTATCGACTCTTCCGGGTTAAACAACATGTTTTTTTTGGGGTCAACCTTTAGAATAAAATATTTGAGTGCTCCGAGTGAGACTATTCTGTTGATATCAGCAATTTCCCGTTCATTCAAACCCTCTAATTTTCCGGACTCCTGAGCCATTTCTCTTGCAGTGCTTAACATCTCGTCTAAAAGGTCATCAGCATCGACAACTGTACCTTCTCGTGATTTCATTTTACCTGACGGTAGCTCAACCATTCCATACGATAGATGTTGCAACTGATTAGCCCAACTATATCCCATTTTGGACAATACCAACGATAGCACCTGAAAATGGTAATTTTGCTCATTACCAACAACATATATATGCTTGTTTAAGTCATATTCAGAGAATCGTTGAATAGCTGTTCCAATATCTTGTGTCATATAAACCGAAGTACCATCACTACGCAACAATAGCTTTCTGTCTAATCCCTCTGCTGTCAAATCTATCCAAACAGAGCCATCGCTATCTTGTTGTAACAGACCTGATTGTAGGTTTTTAAGGACAACCTCTTTTCCTAACTTATAGGTTTCTGACTCAAAATAGGTCTTATCAAACTCTATTCCCAAACGCTTATAGGTATCATCGAAACCATCGTAAACCCAACTATTCATTGTTTTCCACAAGTCCAACACCTCTTTTTTACGATTTTCCCAATTGCGGAGCATTTGACGCGCTTCCTCTATAATTGGAGCCTCGTTTTTGGCTTCATCTTCCGTTTTGCCTTGCGCCATAAGCTCAGCAATCTGCGATTTGTAATGATTTTCGAACAAAACATAGTAATCGCCTACAAATCTATCTCCTTTTATACCAGTACTTTGCGGAGTGGCACCATTACCAAACTTTTGCCATGCAAGCATCGATTTGCATATATGTATTCCTCTGTCATTCACCAAGTTAACCCGAGTAACTCTATTACCATTAGCAGCCAAAATACGCGACACACTAAAACCTAAAAGATTGTTGCGTATATGTCCCAGGTGTAGCGGCTTGTTGGTGTTTGGAGATGAAAACTCAACCATAATATGGTTAGTTGATTTGGCATTGAGGGATAGTCCATAATCAGCATTGTGCTCGATGTTTTTTAGAATATTGCTCCAAAAATCTACACTCAGTGTTAGATTTAAAAAACCTTTCACAACGTTGTATTCAGCAACGGTTTTTGATTTTTTCATCATAAGCTGGGCAATAGCCTCACCTGTCTCTTCTGGCTTTTGTTTTGAGTACTTTAAAAGTGGAAAGACAACAAGTGTGTAATTGCCTTTAAATTCTTTTCTAGTTGGCTGAATTTGAATAAGTTTAGGATCATTACAGTTATACAATTCTATCAAAACCTGTTCAACTTCGCTGTGAAGTATTTTTTGTACATCAATCATATTTGGTATGCAATGTTAATATGGGAATGTAAATAACGATGTCTCATAAACACCCAAATGCTGCGCTTCGACAAGCTCAGCGACCACGTTACTTTCTATATGCGAGCTCAGTTATGTACCTCAAGTACGCTCCTATGCCCTCAATCTCAGCACCTTGCATTTGGACACTTATCAGACACCTTGCTTATCTTTGTTTAAAAAATTTGTTTTGGAGTATCTCCAAAAATTTGAGGCTACTATTTTACTTTCAACCTCTTGCTGCTATGCACTCAATTTCAACAAGTGCTCCCATAGGAAGTTTAACAACACCGTAAGCAGCACGTGCAGGCATTTCTGATGTGAAATACTTTGCATAAACTTTATTCATTGCAGCAAAATTATCCATATCTGAAAGTAAACATGTCGTTTTCACAACGTTGCTGAATGTTAGTCCTGCCTCTTTCAAAATTGCTTCTATATTTTTCATCACTTGATCGGTTTGAGCCTCAATCCCTCCATCAACGAGCTTACCTGTTGATGGACAAAGTGGAGTTTGTCCTGATACAAAAATTAAACCATTGGCTTCAACTGCTTGACTATAAGGTCCAATTGCTTTTGGGGCATTGTCGGTGTGAAATACTTTTTTCATTGTCTATTTGTTTTAGAGTGTTATTAAAATATCTTTACTTTGTCAAAAAATATATATTTTTGATATACTTATCTGCAAAATTACAAAATTTGTTATGCAACTAACAAAAATTAATGTATTTTCGTGCGTAATTTAATATCAGAACTAACTAAAAAATAACAAATATGAAAAAATTATTCATTCTAACTTTAACAGCACTATTAGCAATAAACAGCTTTTCACAAACTGAAGTTTCAGAATTTTTAAGTTTAGGAAAAGATGCCATCGAAGATATTGAAACTCTTTCGAAAGCATATCTCAACCCGTTAGGCAAAGGTTTCGCAACAACGCTTTCTAGCGGATGGAACAATACAGCTGAAGCTCACAAAGTGTTGGGTTTCGATTTTTCGATCGGTTTTACATTAACCACAATCCCTTCGGTTGATAAAAAATTTAACCTAAATGATTATAAGTGGAATAACCTTATTTATAGCACGGAAGGTGGAGTTACACCTGTATCACCCACTGTAGCAGGTAGGCAAGATGCTTTGATACCCATAGGCGTTAAGATTTCTGAAACAATGAAACTTGAAAATATAATTAATATGCC
>DAOSIN010000313.1:0-3018 GCA_035366675.1 Salinivirgaceae bacterium
TGTAATTTTAAAATAGTCCAATCTTTTTAAAATTTTACAATGGTAAATACCGATGCTACAGATACATAGTTCAAACGAACGATAGTGAAGTTTGGACTATAGTAGCTGTCCAATCGGTATTAAAGCAATTGAAATTCAGCAACTTAACCAAACTAATATGCTGCATTTTTATTTACTATCAACAAATTAAACAGCTTGCAAAAATCAAATAGTATAATATTTAAATGATGATTTATGTTAAACGCTTTTAAAATAGGACATTACACTGATTTAGAAAACGGAACTGGCTGCACAGTTGTGCTTTGTGAAGAAGGCGCAACAGGCGGAGTTAGTGTTATGGGCTCTGCTCCTGCTACTCGTGAAACAGATTTATTAAAAACAGAAAAAACGGTTGATAAGATAAATGCAGTTGTTTTATCCGGTGGTTCTGCTTTTGGTTTAGAGGCAAGTTGCGGTGTTATGCAATATCTTCAAGAAAAAGGAATAGGATATAACGCAGGGGGATACAGGGTGCCAATAGTTTGTGGCGCAAGCTTATATGATTTAGAATATAAAAATTTTGCTTTCCCAGATAAAGAAGCTGGATATAAAGCCTGTGTAGATGCTAAAGTCAAAAACTTCAAAAAGGGTGAAATCGGAGCAGCTACAGGCGCAACTATATCTAAAGTTTTGGGAATGGAGGCTGCAAAAAAGACAAGTTTAGGCATCCAAACATATAGATTTGATAAGTTAGAAATAGTAGTTATTATAGCTGTCAATGCGCTGGGTGACGTTATAAAAGATGGTAAAATAATTGCAGGCATACAAGATCCAGAGGGGAATTTTATATCTGCTAAAAAAATCATGAGCGCGGGCGGAATAGAGCCTTCAAATTCAAACACCACTATAGGTGTTATTTTAACAAATGCAACCTTATCAAAAAAGGAAGCAAATATACTTGCCAAGTTAAGTCACGATGGTTTTGCAAAAGCTTTATCTCCTTCGCATACGATGTTTGATGGAGATGCAATGTTTGTTATGGCATCAAATGAAGTGAAGATTGATATAAATATTTTATCTTCAATTATCCCTGATTTGACAGAGCAAGCTATTCATTCTTCTGTAATAGAAGTAGATCCAATTAATATTAGTAAGTAAAACTATGTTTGCAATTTTGCAAAAAAGTTGCACCTAATACCGATTTCGAAAACAACCCTACGTAAAGCAACTTTTTTCATAAAAACACTTGCTTTTGTTCATTAAAAGAGATATTTTTACATTTAGCTTTGCTTGTATCAACTTAAATAACTGCTATTTATGAAGAAATTTACACTAATCATTGTGATGTTAGTAGTAGGCTCTTTGCTCTTTGCCCAACAACTTGCCGAACCTCAACACCGTTTGTCAAAAATAACTGACACACAACAAAACGACAAAAAGGAGACTACCTCCAGAACATATAGAGCACCCGGTGATATTATTTTCGAAGAATATTTTAACGCTTCTGATTGGAGCGCAGCCAGCGTTGATGGCGTTGCCGTTTCAGAAAATATGCCCGAAGGATGGAGTGTGTTTGACAATACAGGGAACAACTTTTTCTGGCGTTGGTCAACTGAAGGACCACGTGGTAATTATACTAGTAATCCATGGTATGTTCCCAACAATGATGTTAGAATTAAATCAACCAGCGACAATACACCGGGTGGCGAAAAAGGATTTATTATATTCGAGCTTGACTTTTATAACAGCTCATTTGGATTAGAACCTTATGACCATCCTATGGATTCTTATATCCAGTTTCCACCTATTGATGCTACAGAAAACAGTGCAGTGAACATTCGTTTCGAACAGTATCATCGCTTCTGCTGCTCAAGCTACGCCCCCGAAGTAGGACCAAAGTTGTACATAAGTAGCGACCACATTAACTGGGCTCACTATGATTTACATCAGGCATCTATTAATGCTACACCCGCAACAAACCCAAGTGTATATGAAGTGGCAATTAGCAATTTTGCAGCCAATCAATCAACTATTTACGTTCGGCTACACATAAAAGGAGAATCTCATTACTATTGGATGGTTGACGATTTTGTAATGTACGAACCAGTGCCTTATGATGCCAGAGTGATAAACTATTGGGTTGACTATAAAGATGAAAAATGGGCAAGCTATTTTTCAGGAGGTGATTTTGCACCACACTACAAAAAAAGATTTACAGGCACACCTTTTTACAACCCGTACTTTGCTTTTCAAGAAATTGTAACTTCAAGAGCAATTGCTGTTAACTTTGGAGGAGAGTCATTTCATGAAGCTATAATTACCACAAAAGTTGTAAAAGAGGACGGAACCGTTATTGATGAAAAAACATCTGCAGTTGTAAGCAGTATTGCACCAGGAGAGTTTGATACCTCTTTTGTGGCAATACACAATTTCCAAATTCCTAAAACAATTGAAAGTGTCGGTTCATACTACTACGAAGGTATTATTTCCGGCACAGAAGAGGATCAAGTACCTGAAAATAATTTATATCGCTACGATTTTAATATCACCGAAAATGTTTTTGGTTACGCTAATCCTTTGACAGCCAGCACTGGTCGCGAAAGCCCAATACATTATACAGATTCTGAAGGCAACGGTATTGGTGCTATCTTTTACATTGACCCACCAACAGAAAATATTCCAGGTACAAACATACCCTCTCCTCTTGTGTTTAGAGGTATTAACACTTACATCAATAACGATGGATATAACTGGAAACTCTGGAGAATGGGACTTGTAGCTTATCTAACTGCTGAAGTTTATGAGTCTGATTCTACCGGATACTTTGATTTAAACACACCAGTTATATCAAGCGCTTCAATTCCAATCGATTCAACTATGGTGGACTCATGGGTATTCCTGCCATTTATTTCTGACGATACTTCCGAATATATTACACCAACAGTAGAGGGTCAAGGGTATCTTGCTGTGATTCGTTTTTTCACCAATAATCAACGATTCTTTATAGGTGCTGACAAAATAACACAACCCTCTTTTAAT
>DAOSIN010000314.1:0-2998 GCA_035366675.1 Salinivirgaceae bacterium
CGTAAGATAAATCTTACGGTTAATCACATGTTGTCCTACGGACAATTCCGACTTCGAACTTTTCGACCTCTTTAAAATTTTTGTCATGTACTTAGCATTTTTATATACGATTAATTTATAAAAACATCTTTGTCTGGGGCTGTCTTATGTGAGAGACAGCCTCATTTTTTGTTTTGTTGCTTCAAATAAAAACAGTAATTTTGTTGCTAAAACAAAATATTCGTGTTAAGACCGTTAAGTAGAACAAAATGAGTCAATTACACACGACAAAATTATGAGTTTATTAAATAACAATTCAAAACATAATCCCAAAAACCAGCCAATCAATATAGGATTAGATGCCGGATCTACGACTATTAAGGTAGTCGTAACCGATTCACAAAATCAAATCATATACAAGGATTACCGCCGACATTACGCCGATGTTCTGGGAAATTTGAAAGAGATTTTATCTGATATTTTAGATAAAATTGGCGATTGCCCGATTAAGCTTTGTATAACAGGCTCAGCAGGAATGGGAGTAGCCGAGCGTTATAATGTTCCTTTTGCACAAGAAGTTGTAGCCTCGTGCGAGGTTATTATGCGCCAATTTCCTGATATAAAGACATTTGTGGATATAGGTGGCGAAGACTCCAAAATGATTTTCTTCAAGCCCGGCAAAACTCCCGATATGCGAATGAACGGAAGTTGCGCAGGTGGTACAGGCTCATTTATCGACCAAATGACTACGCTACTCAATGTCGATATTGATGAGTTTAATTCATTGGCAGAGCAAGCCGAAACAATCTATCCGATAGCCTCTCGCTGTGGCGTTTTTTCCAAAACAGACGTACAAAATCTTTTAGCCAGAAATGCCAGCAAAGCCGATATAGCTGCCTCTGTCTTCAGAGCAGTAAGTATGCAAGTAATAACCTCTTTAGCAAGAGGTTACGAACCTGAGGCTAAGGTTTTCCTTTGCGGAGGTCCGTTTACATTTATCCCATCACTGCGAAAAGCATTTATTGAGGAAATGAAAATGGATAGCTCTGAAGTTGTGATTTCAGAAAACTCAGAAGTAATTCCGGCTTGGGGCGCAGCTATCGTTGCAAGCGACCAGCAAGAGAGCAAACCACTCTCCGAATATATCTCGATATTCAACAAAGAGATAAAAAGAGCTTTCAAATATGCTTATTCTCAGTTAAAACCCCTTTTCAAAGATAATGATGAGTACACCGAATGGCTAAAATCAAAGGAAAGATATAAACTTCCTAAAATAGACATTAAAGATATTAAAAATCCGAACTGTTTTATCGGTATCGATAGTGGTTCAACCACAACAAAAATCATTGCAACTGACGAAAACGGCAACGTTTTTTATGACTATTACACTAAAAACAAAGGACTTTCGTTGCATGCCGTAGCTGTTGGATTGCAAAAACTGTATAAGCAAACGCAAGATGCTGGAATAGAGATGAATGTGCTTGGTAGCTGTGTGACTGGGTACGGCGAAGATTTAGTCAAAAAAGCGTTCCATCTCGATTTGGGCATGGTCGAAACGATTGCTCACTATATGAGTGCTCACCATTTCAACAAAGATGTCTCTTTCATTTTGGATATCGGCGGGCAAGATATGAAAGCTACTTTCATCGAAAATGGAGTTATTAAACGCTTGGAAATCAACGAAGCCTGCTCTTCGGGCTGTGGCTCATTTATTGAAACTTTCGCCAATTCGCTTAACTATTCAGTTCCCGATTTTTCAAAAATAGCTCTGCAATCCAAGCATCCGTGCGATTTAGGTACACGTTGCACTGTCTTTATGAACTCAAAAGTGAAACAAGCACAGCGCGAAGGAGCCTCCGTAGCAGATATTTCAGCAGGATTAGGTTACTCTATCGTAAAGAATTGTCTGAATAAGGTGTTGAAACTCAAAGACATCAAAGAGTTAGGTAACCATATAATGGTGCAAGGTGGCACGTTTAGAAACTTGTCCGTAATTCGTGCATTGGAGTTAGAATTAGGTAAAGAGGTTATGGTTACAGATTTCCCCGAACTGATGGGAGCTTACGGTGCAGCCAAGTATGCAAGCAAAAAGTTTGAAATGGGTCAAACAACTACGGTAAAATTGGCAACTATTTCTGAGCTGAAAGAGTATTCCGAAAGAAAAACTGTTTGCAAAGGATGCGAGAATAATTGCACAGTTACCCAATTCAAATTCGATAACGACAATAAATTTTACTCTGGCAACAAATGCGAAAAAATATTCAACAATTCAGGTGAAGCCACTGTAAAGGGAACAAATCAGCACACCGAAAAAAACGATTTGCTGTTCAATCGCACTGTTTTGGAAGATGGGAAAATCACTCTTGGAGTTCCCCGCACATTGGGGATGTACGAAAACTATCCCTTTTGGCACTCCTTGCTGACCGAGTGCGGAATCCGAATCGTTCTTTCCGATAAATCCACTATGGCAATGTACGAAACAGGCATTGGCACGGTAATGGCTGATAATATCTGCTTTCCCGCAAAACTCGTACACGGACATATTTACAACTTGGTTGACAAAAAGGTTGACAGAATTTTTATGCCTTACGTAGTTTTTGAAAACAAAGAGGACGAAAAGACCAATAACAGCTACAACTGTCCGATTGTTACAGGCTACTCCGATGTTATTAAAAGTGCTATCAATCCACAGGAAAAGTTCGGGATTCCTGTTGACTCGCCCACATTTACATTTGCCGATAAAAAGTTGATGCGTAAATCGTGCGTAGAGTATATCAAAACCCTTATACCTGAAATAGATACAAGAAAAATCAATAAAGCATTTGAGAACGCCCTAATAGCTCAACAAACCTATGAGGAGCAACTAAACAGACGTTCAAATGAGATTTTAGACAAGGCTGTTGCAGAAAATCGTTTAGTTATACTGCTTGCGGGGCGACCGTACCATATCGACCCATTGATACAGCACAAGATTTCCGATTTAGTAGCAGATTTTGGAGCAGACGTAATCACAGAAGAC
>DAOSIN010000315.1:0-2997 GCA_035366675.1 Salinivirgaceae bacterium
TGCTTTGGGTGTATTGGGTATGATTACCAAAGGTGGTATGGCTGTGTTAAACAAGGATGCCATCAAGATGATGCAGATGTTGATTGATGTTGAAATGAAGATGTATAAAGGTTTAGATGTCAAAGTAATATTCTTGCAAAATATCATAACGGATTTATTTTTGGGGTATGGCACCAAAGAGATTTTTGCAGAATATTGCGATTATATTCGTAGGAAACACAAAGCCTTACCCGGAATATTGACCCAAAATATGCCTTATTTACTACGAAAATTACAAGAATGGGATATCAAAGAAGTTGTGATTTGTTCTTCTTTTAATAAGATAGGCTACCTGATGTCGCCGGATGTAGCAAGTTATGTAGAAGCTGCAAAGAATAATAATCCGAATGACTATCAATTGATGGTAATGTCCACCTTAGCCTCCGGTGCCATTCCACCCAAAGAAGCTTACGAATTCATCAACCAGCAAAACATTCAATCAGTAGTCTTCGGCGCATCTAACAAAGCACATATTGAAGAAACGGTGGGGTTGATTGGGGTGTAGGGTACGTGTTCCGTGTTCCGTGTTTTCGGGTTCCGGGTCATTGAGCGTAGTCGAAATGAACGAAGCAGCGTACAGATGACACAGATTAGACAGAGATGAATGTTTTTGAAAAGACAGACTGCAATCACTTAGAATCTGAAACAAAACCTAAAATACGCTAATATGTATGAATGAAATTTTATTTTTAGGGAAAGCACTGTACATTCGCACTCAATATGACCTCCCACGCTTCTCGTTAGATCAGCGCACCCGGGGAGGTCTTCGAGTTTTAAATCGTTTCCTTAATGAAGTACGTTAAACAACCTCTGTCTATTGAAGAGCAAATAATGAAGTTGAAAGCAAGGCGCCTCGTTATAGACAACGACGCAATTGCCTCTGATTATCTATCAAACATCAGCTATAGTTCAGGGGCTATGGGGATTACAAAAATTCGAAATATGATAAATTAATAAATGAGGTGCATGATGAAATTAGTCGTAGTAACGAAGATTTTATCGTCCATTATAGAAACAAATATTCTAATCCAGAGATGCCTCCTGCTTGGATGACATTGGAAGTTGTATCGTTTGGCACACTTAGCAGATTATACCAATTACTTTATAAAGATGACAAAAAGAAAAGTATCGCAAAGCAATTTGGACTAAATGATATAAGAACAATGGAAAATTGGCTTCATGCTTTGTCAAATCTGCGGAATAGCTGTGCTCACCATAGCCGAATATGGAATAGACGTTTTCCTGTTGAAATTAGATTACCCAATAACACAGACTATTCGTTTATTGGTAGAGATAGTATAGGAACTATTCGTAAGAATAAAATTTTCGCTTTATTATCTTGCATAAAATATATTTTAGACATAATCAGTCCAAGTAGTGATTTTAAGAAAAACCTTATCGATATTATGAATGACGGAGGCGATTTGTTGTCAAAAAGAGATATGGGATTTCCAAATAATTGGAAATTTTTACCTGTGTGGCAAGAGAAATAAAGTACAGGACGAAATCTAAACTTTAGATTGCTTTATGTTACCTATATGATGCGCCTAATGGCATAATTATGAGTTGATAGGAATTTGTTATAAAAACTCAGATTGTTCTCTGCAAAACGATAAGAGATCGATTCATCGCTGATTTTGAATTGCATACTTCACCCTCGCCGGAATGGGATATTGATGGTTTTTGTAAAGTTTGCCGGCGGTGTATATACTATCATTTCATGCCCGTCATTCCGACATCGCCGCAGGCGAGGGAGGAATCTCCTGAATTATTGCAGGATGACCAACAGCCCGCCGACCGACCTCGACTGGTGAGCCAAAAAAGAACGATAAGTGAGAGCAGAGTCAAGCTTGCTTGAACTATGCCGAGCGTGAGTTCTTTATGCAAAACAAGAGAGAAAAGCGTTAAAAAACACCCACTGTTTGAGCCGCAAAGCGGCGAGTTTGGGGGTTTTAGCTTTTTGAACGTTAGTTTTTTGAGCGAGGCAGGCGTAGTCTTGATTTTTGGGCACTTTTCATCAAGGAAAAGTGCGTAAGAAAAAATAAGCTAATAAGGTAAATTTTACCTTTATACTTTCCAATTCTACTAAGCTTGTTTCCTAAGAAAATAAGGTGAAGATAAGGTTTTTTATTCTGATTGTATAATCAGGGTACGAATTCTTGGTTCTTGGTTTTTGGTCATTGAACGTAGTCGAAATATTGAGGTTGGGTAAGATTGTATGCAAAGGTCGCCGATAAGGTCCCCGATAGGGTCGCCGATAGGGTCTCCGATAGGGTCTCCGATAAAATTACTGACAATCAACACAAAATTCTTGTTTTATTGTCAGATGATAATCATTTATCCTTATCCAATTTGGCACAGGTAATTGGCATTTCAAAACGAAACACATTAGACAATGTCAATGTGTTGAGAGAAAAAGGATTCTTGCAAAGAGTCGGTACTCCAAAAGATGGATATTGGAAAGTAATCTATAAAAAAATAAAATGAAAATAAAATGAAAAATAACGAGAAGTAAGTGTCTGATAATTAATCGGATATTTTATTTTAGGGCTTAGAAATAAAAAAATAAAAAAAGCCCAAAACTTATGTCGGACTCAAAGGAGCCGAAAAAAAACTCAATCAATGGCTCACCGATTTCCCATTCATCGACATCGCAACAGCCGTAAAAATGATTGATTGGGGAAAAGTGCCGGTGGTTGATCTTGGGGATTAGAGTTCTGTGTTCCGTGTTGCGGGTTTCGTGTTCTCGCAAATAACTCCGCTGATTTCCGCAGATTGAAACCTTATTTTTCACCTTATTTTCTTAGGAAACAAGCTTAGTAGAAATATATGCCACTCAAATCTGAAACCTTATTAGCTTATTTTTTTAATCTACCGCCGTAATACGATATTGATGGTTTTTGTAAAGTTTGCCGGCGGCATATATACAATCATTCCATACCGTCATTCCGACATCGC
>DAOSIN010000316.1:0-2996 GCA_035366675.1 Salinivirgaceae bacterium
TTTATTTTATTCTCGAAGGTTCGGGCGGTCTTTTGTTGTATTCAAACAATAATTACATTTGTGTCGAACTGTGTTACGAAGGTGATTTTTTGCTTGATTACATGTCCTTTCTAACCGATCAACCTACTGGTATTGAACTTATTTGTTTTGAAAAATGCAAACTATTCAGAATGAGCCGTAAAAATTTTAACGAGCTTTCACAGACCGATTATGGCAAGATTATTTGCCAAACAGCAGCTGAAAATTCGTTTATTCAAAGACAGGAACAACAAATCGATATTTTAACAAAAACTGCTGAACAACGATATATCGAGATACTTAAAAATCAACCGCATATATTACAACGAACACCCAGCAAATACATAGCATCGTATTTAGGAATTACACCCGAAAGTTTAAGTCGAATTAGAAAAAAGATATTGTAAGGTCATTTCTTATCTTATGGTAAGTTTTTTTATGACTGTGCAATTTAATTTTGCAAAAATTTTAATGTTAATTTAAAATTAAAAAAATGCAAAAATTCTGTGTGTCATTGTTTATGATTTTGTCGGTATCTGTGGGCGTTGCACAAAATGGTTTAGTTGAAACAGTAAGAGGTGTAATAGTTTCAGGTGATCCTACGCAAGAGTTGGTTCAAGCTTCCATATATGTTGAGGGAAGTGACCCTGCCATAGGAACGATTACTGATGAGCATGGTAATTTTACTTTCAGCGTTCCTGTTGGACGCCAAAGGTTGAGATTCAGTTGTATGGGTTTTCTTTCACAACATGTTGATATATTGGTAAATACAGGAAAAGAAGTTGTTCTGAATATAACTTTAGAACCCTCTGCTGTTGAATTGCAAGACGTTACAGTGGTAGCAAGATACGATAAAAGTCGGGCAATTAACAAGTTAAGCCTTGCTGGGTCAAGAACTTTTAGCACTGAAGAGACCTTTAGATTTGCTGGTTCGCTTGGCGACCCAGCTCGTATGGTTCGTAGTTTTCCGGGAGTTATACCTGCAAATGATTCTCGAAACGACATTATAATAAGAGGTAACTCGCCTGTAGGCGTTCAGTGGGTACTCGATGGAGTGGAAATCCCCAACTTAAATCACTTCTATAATGGTGTTGGAATGACAGGTGGACAAGTTACACTACTTAATACCAACTTGCTTTCAAACTCCGATTTTCACATGAGTGCTTGGCCCGCACCATACGGCAATGCGATGGCTGGAATATTCGACCTTAGCATGAGAAAGGGAAACAACAAAAAGCATGAATTTTGGGGACAAATGGGTTTTAACGGCATTGAAGTAGGCTCGGAGGGTTATTTTTCAAAGAAGAACAGTTCATCATACATCGTTTCTTATAGATACTCTATTCCCGATTTGATGTCGCACATTGGTTTATACAAAGGTGTAGTACCTAAATATCAAGATATAACCACGAAACTTAATTTAGATATAAATGATAAAAATAACATTTCTGTAATAGCGTTGTTCGGTATAAGCGAAATTGGCTTTAAATTTTCTGAAGTTGAAGGATATATTGATGTTGATGATAGTAGTTTTTTTAATAAAAGGGACCAACGAGTTAAAGTTGAATCAAAAAATTTTGTTTTTGGAACAACGCACAGTGTTACTTTTACACCAAAAACCAAGCTTACCACCTTACTCTCTTTTGTAAGGGGTAACACCCATATGCCTGTTGATACTATGTCATTAACACAGCCCAATGCTGAGTGGATATCGATATTCGAAGAAAAAGCAATAGAAAATAAATACTCGCTTCATCCAAAAATTGAACATCGTTTTTCTTATAATACATCAATTCAAGTGGGAGCGAAGTATGATTTGTATGACGTAAAATATTTAGAAAGAATGTCGTTTGATAGTATAGGACTTTTTACCATTGTTGATGAAGATGGATATTTTGGTCTTTGGCGTACCTATGCGCAATTCAGACAAAACATTGCGTCTAAATTAGTGCTAACAGGTGGTTTACATGGAATGTATCTTGATATGAACAATAAATATGCCGTAGAGCCTCGACTTGGTGCACGCTATACACCTGCAGAAAAGCACACCATTGGATTTGCAGGAGGGCTGCACAGTCAAATGATTCCACGTACCTTCTATTTTATCAGAACTCTTACATCAGAAGGCGACACTGAGTACACCAACAAAAATCTTGGATTTATGAAAAGTGCCCATGCCAATTTATTTTACGATTGGGCATTCGCACCCGATTGGCACATAAAAGCAGAGACTTACTATCAATGGCTCTACAATATTCCCGTGAAAAATGACCCCAATGAAGTTTATACAATCTTGCAAGCAGGTGGAGCAGGTGATAACGTTATTATGCGCGAAGAAAATCTTGTAAACAAAGGCACAGGCAAAAACTACGGCATAGAGTTTACTATAGAAAAATTCATGAGTCGCAACTATTATTTGCTCTTTAACTCAACGTTTTACAGGTCAACTTATACAAACGGATTTAACAAAAAAGAATGGAGTACTGTTTTCGATGGAAAATATCTATTTAATCTCGCTTCGGGTTATGAGTTACCATTAAAAAAGGGGCGGACACTCATTGCCGACATTAAAGGTTCGCTTGCAGGGGGAACACGCTACACACCTGTAATCAAGGAGCTATGCACTCAAAACCAGATAGTTATAGATAAAAGCCGTGTAAATGAACTGCAACTACGCGACTATTTTAGAATAGATTTGCGAATTGGCTATAGGAGAAATAAAAAGACTTACACAGAAGAATTGGCAGTCGATCTACAAAACCTAACAAATCACCGAAACATCTACACCATAGCCTATGATGTTGAATCAGATTCTTTTAAAGAAGCTCTTTTACAAGGTTTTACACCAATGGTAACTTACAGAATTAATTTTTCGTTGTAATCAGACGCTCTAGAAGTAGAGAGCGGAAAGTTATACCAATTGTAATACCAATTGTAATTTTAAAATAGTCCAATCTTTTTAAAATTTTACAATGGTA
>DAOSIN010000317.1:0-2989 GCA_035366675.1 Salinivirgaceae bacterium
TTTACCATTGTAAAATTTTAAAAAGATTGGACTATTTTAAAATTACAATTGGTATCATGTGAAATTTAAACTATCTCTCTTTAGCTTAATCAAAGCTAAGGAAGGACCGCGCATTTTATACGGCAGCAAGTTAATAATTTTTTACAAAAGTTGTTACAAAAAAGAAATAATTTACAGAAAGATAAATTCACTTTGCAATTAGTGGTGTATAATTAATAACTTTATCGAACTAATAATCAAAATGATGTAGAGACGTCATATTATGGCGTCTCTACAACGTTTTGATTATCAATAGAGACGCCATAATATGACGTCTCTACATTAAACAAACGTATCTTATTCGTTTTTTACCCCTTCTTTGAAGTTTTCAATGCCTTGCTCTAAGAACTGTACAAATTCATCTGCATTCAAATTGTAGGCTCTTGGGGGCATAAGTACATTTTCCTCATGATCGAGTAAAACGTAATATGGTTGAGCATTTACATTGTATTTTGAAATTTGAAAATCGGCGTATTTTTTACCAATCGTCTTTTTAACTTTTCCATCTCGCTCGCTTACAACCCAATCTTCTTCGGGCATAGGTGTTTTGTCGTCAACATATAGAGCGACAATAACAAATTCATCTCGAAGTATCCTTAAAACACGTGGATCGCTCCAAACATTTGCTTCCATTTCACGACAGTTGACACAACCGTGTCCAGTAAAATCGATAAAAACAGGTTTTCCAAGCTCTTTGGCACATTTTAATCCTTGTTCATAATCAAAATATCCTCTTAGTCCGTGTGGCAGTTGAAGAAAATCTCCATATTTTGGAGTTCCGCATTCGGCTTTATTTACTGTAGTTTTAGCTTCACCACTACTATATACCGAAATATTTGCAGTAGATTCGTTGATTATCCGAGGCAAATCAAAGTCTAAAGTTTGTTGTGGAGGTAGATAGCCACTAAGTGCTTTTAACGGAGCTCCCCACATTCCCGGCACCATATATACTACAAATGTAAATGAGAGCATTGCCAGAAAGAGTCGTGTTACACTGATATACCCTGATTCAGAGTCGTGTTTAAATTTGAGTTTCCCAAGTAAATAGAGTCCTAATAGGGTAAAGCAAACAATCCAAATTGCAAGATAAACTTCCCTATCTAATAATCCCCAGTGATAAACTTGGTCGGCAACACTTAAAAACTTAAATCCTAATGCAACTTCAATAAATCCGAGAACAACTTTTACGCTATTGAGCCATCCACCTGATTTTGGAAGGTTTTTTAACCACGAGGGGAACAGAGCAAAAAGTGTAAAAGGCAATGCAAATGCAATAGAAAATGCGAGCATTGTTACTATAGGCTCCCAGATTTCTCCTTGTGTTGACTTAACAATGATTGTCCCAACAATTGGTCCTGTACATGAAAACGAGACCAAAACTAAGGTTAAAGCCATAAAAAAGGTTCCTATTACACCTCCTTTGTCGGCTTTGGAGTCTGCTTTACTGACCATCCAACTTGGTATCACTATTTCAAATGCACCAAAGAACGATGCTGCAAAAAACATAAATATTATAAAAAACAATATGTTCGGTATCCAATGTGTTGACAACCAGTTAAATATATCGGCGGTAACTGACTCTCCTCCAAAAAAGTATGTAACCAAAATAATTACTGCAATTGGTACGGTGTATAAAATAACAATTGAGGCACCAAATACACTCGCTAAAAACTTTGATTTACCCTTATCTTCGCCACTTTTAATAAAAAACGAAACTGTCATCGGCACCATCGGGAAAACGCATGGTGTAAGAAGAGCGGCAAAACCCCAAAGTATTGCTTCGATTATTACGCCCCAAATAGAACTTTTTTCCTTTGTTCTGCTTTGTTGATCATCTGTGATAGATGTTTTAGGTTCTTCTTTGACTTTTAGCTCAAATTCGTGTTCAGAGGGAGGAATACAATTTTCATCATCGCATGCCATAAACTCGACATAGCCCTTGATAACGGCGTTTTCGTCACTTACTTTTACTTTTTGAACGAATATTGCCTCATTAGCATAATAACGAGTTGGAACACCCGCCATTGGGTCTTCCTGTTCAATAACTTTTGAGAGTTCTTCAACATTTCCTACAAACTCAACACCTTCAGTTGGTTCAAAAACAAAGGATGTTGGGATAGAAATATTCCCCTCTGGCAAAAATTGAGAATAGAGATGCCAGCCCTTGTCAATACTTGCAGTGCCTGTGATTTTGTAAATGTCAGCTTCTACGTTATCAATTTCAAACTTCCATTTTACAGGTTCTAACACCTGACTGAAAACAGACAAGGACAACGCACTCAAAACACCTGCAAATGTTGTCAAAATAAATTTTCTCATAGCGGATTAATTTATATAAAAATTTAAAATGTTTGTTTTAACAAAAATATTGCCACTTTTTGCAATTTACAATTAATATCAATTGTAATTTTAAAATATTTATAGTTTTCAACGTAGAGACGGAGCATGCTCCGTCTCTACATCAAACTACACCACCTCGTACAGACACAATGCTTTGTGTCTCTTCCCCCAAAAACGTCACCCACGTTCTAATTGTTAATTGTTAATTGCTAATTGTTCATTGCTAATTGATTAGCTTTAGTTTAAACGCTCAACAAATTGCCTTTTATGTCGTGTACCTGCCACTCTAAGTAGGCACTCGAAGGGTCAGCAATTAATTTTATCCAAATCTTATATTTGAAACGCCATTTCCATAATATACTTATCACTCCTTTTGTGAGATATGCATGAAAATATGGGTGCATTCTTATTATAATTACTTTTGTTTTCGACACTTCTGCATAATAACTGATTTTATTTTCCAATTCGTCTGATAATAGAACTGTTGGCTGCACTTCGCCTTTTCCGTGACACGTTGGACACGTTTCAACTGTTTCGATATCCACCACAGGGCGCACACGCTGTCTGGTTATCTGCATCAATCCAAATTTTGTAATTGGTAATATTTGGT
>DAOSIN010000318.1:0-2967 GCA_035366675.1 Salinivirgaceae bacterium
AAATGGGTGTCAAAAAAACTTTCAACTGCAGCGATAGTTTTTTTGACACCCATTTTTTTTGCAAGCAAAAAAAATGGGTGTCAAAAAAACTATCGCTGCAGTTGAAAGTTTCGACTACATCAACTTAACCGAAAATATGGGTATTGATGCGATAATTAATAAAAAGTTGATAGCAGCGAGTCATATTCTAAGATTTACCATAAACGCAGATGTATCCTCTTTTATGAGTTTAACTGCAACTGATGCCGAAGTTTTTGAGTTTATTGTAAGACCCGGTGCAAAAATAACTAAAGGAAAACTTAAAGAGATAAACTTCCCGAAAGATGCGGTCGTTGGGGGTTTCATCAGAAAAAAAACGGCATTTACTGCCGACGGCAATACACATATAAAAGCAAATGATCATGTAGTTGTTTTTTCGTTGTCAACTGCGGTCAATAAACTCGAAGAGTTTTTCAATTAATCATGCTCAATCGAAAATTCATAATTCATATACTCGGCATTTTACTTATTGTTGAGTCAATTGTTTTATTTTTCTCAGCCCTTGTCTCGTATTACTACAAAGAGCCTGATACAAAAACTTTTATATTAAGCAGTTTAGTTACTTTTACAATAGGAGTATTGTTTTTTTTACTGACCTTAAAAAGTAAACCTATTGTTAACAGGAGAGATGGATATATAATTGTAAGTTTTGTTTGGATTGTTTTTTCATTATTTGGGTGTTTGCCATACTATTTTGGAGGATATTTACAAAATTTTACCGATGCCTTTTTTGAAACAATTAGTGGATTTACAACAACCGGAATAACGACTGTTAACGATATAGAGTCGTTACCGCATGGAATTTTGTTCTGGCGTTCGTTAACTCAATGGATAGGAGGCATGGGGATCATTGTCTTGAGTCTTGCTATATTGCCGTTTTTCAATGTTGGAGGGCTTCAATTGTTTTCTGCTGAAGTTACAGGAATTACTGTTGAAAAAATAAAACCCAAACTCAGCGACACGGCGATTAGATTGTGGGCTGTTTACCTGTTTTTCACTCTGTTTGCAGCAGTTATGCTTAAAATTGCAGGCATGACCACTTTCGATGCAATTTGTCACTCTTTTACAACAATGTCAACAGGTGGTTTTAGCACTAAAAACAGCAACATAGCATATTTCAACTCTCCACAAATAGAATACACAATAATTGCGTTTATGTTTATATCAGGGATAAACTTTAGTGTGCTGTATTATGTTCTAACATTTAAGTTTTCGAAGATAAGAAAAAACGAAGAGTTGTTTTTTTACTTTATAATCACGGCTCTGTTTGCAGTTATTCTGTTTGCCCCTTTACTATACTCTCCGGTTAAAGCTATAAGTAGTTTTCGTTCAGTGCTGTTCCATACAGTTTCGATAATTACTACTACGGGATTTGTAATGTCAGATTTCGTTCTATTGCCGACATTTACAGTAAATATTGTTTTTCTATTGCTATTTATTGGAAGCATGACAGGCTCGACCGGAGGGGGAATAAAAATTATTAGAGTTACAGCTATAATAAAAAATATTTACTTCGAAATACGTAGGAAAATTCATCCAAGAGCAGTTATACCACTACGTTTGAATGGCAAATCAGTGCCCTCTAATTTGACAGGTAATATTTTAGTTTTCGTTATTGTTTATATCATAATTTTTATTGTAGGAGCAGTTGCTTTAACGTTTCTGGGATTCAATTTCGAAACAGCCCTTGGAGCTTCTTTAACTTCGCTTAGCAATGCAGGTCCAATACTTGGCAAAGTTTCGGCACCTCTTAACTGTGCAGAATTTCCTATGGCAGCAAAATGGATAATGTCGCTACTTATGTTAATTGGCAGACTTGAAATTTTTACGGTTTTGGCACTGTTTATGCCAGGATTTTGGAAAAAATAATTCCATAAAATTGGTGCATAACAACAATTATTTTATGATATTTGTAACCTTGTCCGTTAATATTTCTAAACATATAAAAAAATGAGAAGACTTACGCTGTTATTATTTATGCAAGTGTTTGTATTACAGATGTTTGCACAAAACTTGGTTTTAATACCAACTAAAAACTTTGCCGAAACAAAAGCATTGTTTCAAAAAGATTATCTAACAATACATTACTATTGTGATGATTTTGTTATTGGTACAACGTCATGTGATTTGAAAGATAATCTAACCATTCTTCTTGACTCACAACCATGGCAGGACGGTATCGCATATTATATAGCTTTTGTCGATAATAATGAAAGAAAAACTGAATATATTAACCAGAATAGAAATAATTTCGAAGTCTTATTTGGCAATGAGAATAGCATAATTGTAAAGACTAATGCTGAACGTCACCGATACATTCAGCCCGCGAAAAACGATGGGTTAATCAGAATTTATAATGATCAAGCAAGATTACCTGAGTACAATATTAGATTCCCTGAAATATCAGAAGTAGATCCCTTTGTTGATGAGCTATTGCTACAAGTTTCAGGAACAAATCTTACTGCAATAGTTCGACATCTTCAAAATTATGGCACGCGTAACTCATACGCTCCTCAATCGATTGAAGCACAAAACTGGATAAAAGGAAAATTTGAAGAGCTTGGATTAACAGTTGAACTACATGATTTCCCTATGCCAGCTGGTCCAGCAAGTGATAACGTAATAGCCACAAAGTTAGGAACGAAATATCCTGACGAAGTTGTAATGTTGGGAGCACACTATGACTCATATTCAAACAGCACGAGTCAGCCCGGTGCAGATGACAATGCTTCAGGAACATCTGCCGTTCTCGAGATTGCGCGAATATTAAGTCAATACAGTTTCGATAGAACAATAGTTTTTTGTGCTTTTTCAGGTGAAGAGTATGGCTTGTATGGCAGTAAAGCCTATGCGCTTAGATGTGCACAGGAGGGCATGGATATACTCGGATATTTTAATTTAGATATGATAGGATATCTAGAACCATCG
>DAOSIN010000319.1:0-2956 GCA_035366675.1 Salinivirgaceae bacterium
GAATCAATTAAACCCGGTAATAAATCAACAATTAAAGTAAGCTTTAATACCAGAAATAGAAGTGGTCGTCAGACTCAATATATTGACGTATTTTGCAACGATCCTAATCAACCTGAAATAAAATTGAAAATAGGAGGAGTTGTTGAGAAAGAATAGTATAATCACTTGCAGATTAGTCAGTTAATTTGTTAAATAGTAAAACTATCGATCACGTTTTTTTAACTGTTCGATAGTTTGCTTTACGATTTCGTTTAAAATAATGAAACCCGATAAAGAGAAACAAAAAAGTGCCTTACAGGTAAATCCCGGAATTGAGCCACCACCAACCGTTAACCCGAATGCTGCCAATGCTCTAAGAAAACGGAGAAGAAAAATTTACACGGTCGATGAGTACGTCGAGGGGGTTCTAAGTGGCAGTCGCTCTATGCTCGGGCAGGCTATAACATTAATAGAGAGTCATTTGCCTGAACATATCGCAATGTCGTATGAGATAATAGAAAAATGCCTGCCTCATTCGGGCAACTCTGTTAGAATAGGTATTACAGGTGTACCCGGTGCTGGCAAAAGTACTTTTATTGAGGCACTTGGTAACGAAATCACTTCACAAGGTCACAAATTAGCTGTCTTAGCTATTGACCCAAGCAGTCAACGTTCGAAAGGCTCTATATTAGGTGATAAAACCAGAATGGAGAAATTATCGACCAACGATAACGCATTTATCAGACCATCTCCATCGGCGGGCTCTCTTGGTGGTGTCGCAAGAAAAACGCGTGAAACTGTTATCCTTGTTGAAGCTGCTGGATATGACACAATATTTGTTGAAACCGTAGGCGTAGGGCAGTCGGAGATTGCTGTTCACAGTATGGTAGATTTCTTTCTTTTGTTGATGTTGGCAGGTGCAGGAGATGAATTGCAAGGAATTAAGCGCGGAATAATGGAGATGGCAGACCTGTTAATTATAAACAAAGCCGATGGTAACAACATAACAAAGGCAAACTTGGCAAAAGCTGAGTATTCAAGTGCCTTACAGCTGTTCCCACTAAGCTCTTCAGGCTGGAGACCTACGGCAATGACAGCTTCTGCTCTTTATAGTATCGGTATGGTGGAAATATGGGATACAATTAAGGCGTATATGAATATGACAAAAGAGAACAACTTTTTCTATCAGCGTAGAAATGAGCAATCTAAGTTTTGGATGTATGAGACTATTAACGAAACTCTGCGCAAGACGTTCTACTCTAATCCGAAAGTTAAAGATGTTATAGCCAATATTGAAAACGCAGTTTTGAGTAATCAAATGTCGCCATTTAAGGCGGCAAATGCGTTGTTGGATATTCATAGTCGTTCTTAGTTTTGTAATTTATTTATTTCAATTGGGTTAACATGTCGCGAATACTTGCAATTGATTATGGATTAAAGCGTTGTGGTATTGCAGTGACCGATCCGTTGAAAATAATAGCACAAGGAGTTACAACTGTGCAAACATCGACACTAATGAACTTTTTAGATGATTATATACAAAAAGAGCAGATAGAGTGCATAGTTGTAGGACTTCCAAAGCAAATGAACAACGCGCCAAGTGAGATTGAGCCTCATATCGCAGGATTTATTAAAAGATTTGGTGCTAAATATCCGGCAATACCAATAAAACGCGTTGACGAACGTTTTACAAGCAAAATGTCGCAACAAGCGTTAATAACAGCAGGAGCCACGAAAAAACAACGAAGCGATAAAAATTTAATAGATACAATAAGCGCAACAATTATTTTACAAACATATTTAGAACAAAAACAATGATTTACCCTATAGTTGTGGCAGGACATCCGGTCTTAAGAATGAAAGCCCAAGAGATTGACAAAAATTTTCCCGATTTAAACAAACTGATTGAAGATATGTTTGAAACAATGTATGTTTCAGAGGGAGTTGGATTGGCGGCACCTCAGGTAGGAAAGTCAATACGTCTGTTTGTGATAGATGGAAAGCCAGTAGCTGAGGATAATCCAGAATTAGAAGACTTTAAAAAAGTATTTATAAACCCATATATCGTAGAGCAGAGTGGCGAAGAGTGGTTTTTTAACGAGGGTTGCCTAAGCGTACCTGGTATAAGAGAGGATGTTATGCGCAAATCGATTGTTAAAATCAAGTATTTTGATGAAAACTGGCAACAACACGAAGAAGTTTTCGATGGGATGCGAGCCAGAATTATTCAACACGAATATGATCATTTGGAAGGAACACTTTTTACTGATAGACTATCATTTTTAAAAAGAAAGATGCTAAGAGGTAAACTGTCGGACATTTCAAAGGGTAAAGTTGATGTTAGTTATAATATCAGAACAAAATAGCAAAGTATTTGTACAAACGGTATTAAGCTTAAATATACCTCAAAAAAGGTTGCTCGAAAAAATAACGGGCAACCTTTTTCCTGTTTTCCGCATTGGGACACCCAAAAAAAACTCCTCATAGTTACCATCTGATTTTAAAGATTTAATTAACTCTTAATCTGGTAGTTAAAAACACATCTCAAAGAAGTTTAATTTGCTCATTTGCTTTTGAGTCAAAAAGATTCAACCTTTCTTCTTAAAAAATCATCTTAAAGCACCTAATAAATATTAGTATTCTATACAGCTATGATAGTAACACTACCAGTTAACTTATAAAAAGGGGGTTTGCATCGTATTTTTCGGCTTTTAGGTCAAAAAAACCTACTTTTTGACCTATAATTTTATGCAACAATTTTGTGGCGCATAGTAGCGCAATTGAGTAACTTGTCGTTTAATATATTTATATATATCAGATAACTAATATTTTAAGTGACTTTTTACTTATTTTAACAAACACTTAAATAATTTCGGGACACCCAAAAAACGTAAAAATTTTTCATATAGTGCTGATTATCAGCAAAATAATTTAGGTGTCCCAAAAAAGTGCGGAAGACAGGGGACATTTCAAAGGG
>DAOSIN010000320.1:0-2953 GCA_035366675.1 Salinivirgaceae bacterium
GCCAAGCCAATGCCCTCGGCTTGAATTAGTTGGCTCATATAAATAAAGTCGTCAAGCGTTTTAGGATACAGTTTTTCATACTCTAAATATTTTGTAATTGTCTGGTATCCAATGCGGTGCTTCTGATGACAGAGTAGAGTGGGAGAGAAGAGGCTATCGCACGTTTCCGGCTGAAACGCTCTAATCGTGGATTTAGCTGGCATAGCTTGAAAACCGTATTCGCTCATAAATCGGGGTACTTTATCCAAATATTTGCTAAATGGTTGCATTCCCCACCATACGCCCCAGTAGTGCGAATCGAAGTGTGTCATGCTCTTGTCGCGCCCCCAACCATAAATGGGCGATGTGGTTGTGTAAAATTTATCCTTGTCGTTTTCTAAAACAAGATTTGGTAATATATTGTGAAACAGATGTTTATATCCGTTCCAAATATCAGATGAGTCGGCTTTTGAAAACTTAAACTGCCTTTGCCAACCCCAATTGTGCCAACCCTCATCAATTTCGTTATTGCCACACCACATAGCTAACGAGGTATGATTTCGCAACCTTTTTATTTGCTGTTCCGCTTCAACTGATACATTGTCAAAAAACTGACTGTCAATAGGATACATGGCACAAGCAAACATAAAATCTTGCCAAACCATAATTCCGTTTTGGTCGCAGAGGTCGTAAAAAATATTCTTTTCATATATTCCACCGCCCCAAACACGTAACATATTCATATTCGACTCTTTAGCAAGTAAAATTATATCGGCATAGTCGTTATCAGTTACCTCAGTGACAAAGCTATGTTGTGGTATATAGTTGGCTCCTTTGATAAAAACAGGTGTTCCGTTTAGCTTTATATACATAGACTGTCCAATGCTGTCGGGTTCTGACACAACTTCAATTGTCCTGATACCGTATTTTATTTGTTTTGAGTAAATTAGCCCTGCCGTAGAGGTTATTTGCACATCAATATCATAAAGATATGGTTCTCCCAAACCGTTACACCACCAGAGTTTTGGCTTATTAATCTCAAGACTAAAGTTATATGTTTTACGCAACGAGTCGATACCGAAATTCGACTGCAAATGCTTTTTGCTATTAATCTTAATTTCAATTTTTGCATCTTCATTTTTTCTGTTTTCAATATCGAAGCTAATATCAACCGTTGCTTTGTCTGGTGTGGCGGTCTTGGTTCTGATATAAAAATTTTCCACCAAATTATTGTCCCAAGCCTTTAAGTAAACAGGTTTCCATATACCCGATGTTATAAAAGTAGGACCCCAATCCCAGCCAAAATGATATGCAGCTTTGCGCGCAAAAACATACTTTCCACCGGGCAACGTTACTCTGTAAGATGCTGAATCACTGTATGTTTGATTGTAAGTAGATTTAAAAATCACATTTAGTTCATTTTCGCCAATACGAACAATATTACTAATATCGAACGACCATTCTCTAAACATATTATTTGTGTTTCCTAAAACAGTATTGTTTAGCTTGATTTCGGCGTAAGTATCTAATCCCTCGAATATTAGATAAATATTCTCTTTTTCAAGCAGAGCTTTATCAGCAATAAAAGTTGTTTTATACTCCCAATCTTGTTTATCAATCCACTGTAGTGAATCCTCGTTGCAAGCGTAAAAAGGGTGGGGAATAGCCCCGTTTTTTAACAAATCGGAGTGAACTGTGCCGGGTACGGTAGCAGGAAGCCATTTTTCTTCATTCACTTGCGAAAATCGCCAATTCTGGTCAATATTCTTAATTATTATAGTTTGCTGGTTGTTACTCTTGCACGATATTAATATTACTGTGAGTAGCAAATAAATAGCTGTAAAAACAGGTGTTTTTAACGTATTTAGGGAACATCTTGACATATTTGTAGTAATTTTATCAATACAACTCTTTATGCCTAAAACAGCTTGTTAAATGGTCGTTAACCATTCCTGTTGCCTGCATAAACGAATATATTATCGTGGCTCCGACAAAAGACATACCTCTGCCTTTTAAATCCTTGCTTATCGCTTCGGAAAGTGGGGTCTTGGCGGGAACCTCATCCATTGTCTTAAAGTTATTGATAATAGGTTTTCCGTCAACCCAATTCCAATAGTAGTTCGAAAATGAACCATATTTTTCAACAATATCAATAAAAACCTTAGCGTTTTTAATGGCAGAGCTTATTTTCAATCTGTTACGAATAATTCCACCTGTTAACATAAGAGTCTCAACGTCATCATTGGTCATTCTCGCAACCTTTTCGGGATTAAATTCCAAGAAACATCTTCTATACTCATTGCGTCTGTGCAGTATTGTACGCCAACTTAAACCTGCCTGTGCACCCTCTAAAACCAACATTTCAAAAAGCCTGTTGTCATCAAACAGAGGCACACCCCACTCTTTATCGTGGTATTCCACATATTTCTCGTCGCTTAATATAGCCCATGGACAACGTTTTTTGTTCAAATTCATGATTGTTAACTATTTGTGTATAACGCCTTTATAGGTAAAAGGTAAAAGGAGCAAGGTAAAAGTTTTTTAACGCCTTGAAAGGCGTTATAGTTGTTTATTTCAACAAGTTACGACTTATTAATAACACTCTTCTGTTTTCTAACTTCCCGCTTTCAAACTTTACAAACTTTTAACTCAATCGTTGATTGTTTTTATCGAGCGTTCAAAGTTTTTCATGTAGTGTATCATGTACAAATGATGATTAGCATAACCTGTTCCGCTTTTTGTCTGTTTCATATCGAAAAACATATGAAGTAGTTCCGGTTTGTATTTATCTAAACAGCATCTAAAATCCTTACCGTATCTATGAACAGCTTCAATAAAGTATTTCGCAATATCGTATCCTTCAAAGGCTCTGTTTGAGGGTTCTGTGTTATAAAAAGTTCTGTATTGTCTGACAAAATTAATTACGTTTTCATTAGTGTAGTCACAATAAGAGAGAGAGAACAGATGTGTATTT
>DAOSIN010000321.1:0-2942 GCA_035366675.1 Salinivirgaceae bacterium
CAGCGTAAGGGTGAGGATTACCAGGTAAGAACCTGTAAAGCAATTCTGCTATTTGGCTTATTGTTTGTGTATTTCTCAACGTTGATGTCATTATATTTTTTCTGGGTAATTCTTATTTAATATTAACTCTTTTAAGCGAGCTGGTCAACCAGTTTGGAATTTGGATTCTTCTTAACCATTGAAAGTAGGTGGAAATTTCCTAAAAGCTAATCTGTTAATTCCGCGTTTTGTGATTTTTTTGTTTCATAGAATTTAATATATGCTAACTCAATCGCTTTGACGAGATCTGAAATGCTGCACAGTGCTTCATCAACAAATTCATTGGTAATCAGTTTCTCGTCATTGGCTATTTTTGATACCATTTCACTAATCACTTCTTTTATAACTTCTGGGATATCTTTGTCAATCTTATGGACAAAATTATTGCGGACTTTCCGAATAGCTTCAATTTTTATCCAAACATCCTCATCAATTTTAATTTCAATCCCACATCCATGTATTAACCAAAGGATGTATTTGTTAATATATGGCATTCTATCCTTAACTAAATTGATTTTAGTGTTCAATTCTTCAGCCATATCTTCACATAAACTTAAAAGAAGATTTTCAACTAATGAAATTGAAAGGGATAATGTTGATGCTCGAAGATATTCTGGAAAATAGTCGAAATCCCATTCCACTGTTTCAGAAAACAGTAATTCAAATTCTCCTGAACCATCACCTTCTACGCTTTTAAGTGTTGTAATATGGGTTTCTACAAAACTTTTATTCAATTCCCAATGTCGTTGAAGGCTTTGGAATCTATACATGAAAATCCAAAAGGGTTCAAAGAAAACACCTTCAGTTTCATAAAGTAGCTCTATTAACTTAAGTTGCCAAAATAATCGTCAAGTTTCATTTTGTTTGTTACTTCTCTATTGTTAAAAATGTGGGGTTTTTGTAATACAAAATAATTTTTTCAAAAATGTTTCAGTGCAATCAAAATATCATTATTCTAGTTGAAAATACTTGATTATTCACAATTTTTAACTATATTCTATATTGAAAATGTAGTGACGTAAAATAGCATGCTTTTTATTAATCATCAAATTTCTAGCTTCTTAGCACCTGCCTCGAGCAAAACCTCATATGTATTATCTAATATTGGCAGTTTTGGAAGGTATATTAAAAAGCCGTCTCGACCGCGAGTAAGTAAAACCCTGTAGCTATTTACACGCAGTAAGTGTGGATCGTTTGCTCGAGATCGAGCCTGTCTGATGCTAACAAGTTGTCTTGCTTGATTCCAATAAAGATCATCCCCCCAACAAACTATCGGAAAATCTAATTCAAGTCCTTGGCAAGCAAATTCTGTAGCGACTTCTCGCAATTGACAACAAGAGTCTGGAGATTGTGGCTGATCATTGTACCACGGACCTACTCGAAGATTTTTTGTGTATTGATATTCATTATGCACACCAAAATTTGGCAAACATCTCGCTCTTGAGGATGCTAATAATCCAAAACGTTTATCCATATCATCTTTATACCGCTGTTGAACATAATCTTTCGCGACGTTTAGATCCCGAGTTAAATACATTTGAAAATTGGATTGAAAGATGTTTTCTGATTGCTGATATGCTTTATCAATTTCATTGTTTAACAGGTGCATTACCCATGTTTGGAGATCTTGAGCGAGGTGAGATCGAAGGGTGAGCGTAAGATTTAAGTGTTTAGAACTGTGTACCTCTGATCCAGCATTAAATAGATGCGATATTGTTTCAGGGCAATGAACAATCCATGGTATATTCATTTTTGCAATAGCATCATTCCACTGTGACAATCCGCCCTCTTCACCCAAATGAATTTCTTGACCTTGTCCAATTAATCCGACCATTAACGACCAAGGTTTTCTTCCACCAATATTTAATAAATCTTCTGGCTCGGAAATAGAATCTCCACGCCGCTCTCTAACGCGGTTAGCATCCCAAGCTCTTTGTGCTTCATCGTAAACAAATATATTTTCTTGTGGTTCTTTTTGCTTCGAACCACCATACTCAAGCAAAAAACCATGCACGTCTTGAACAAAAACGTTACTTCGCAAAGCATGCTGAAGCACTTTTACCAAAGGCCCGTTTCCCGAAAGAAGTATTGCCGGTCGTTGATTAGAATTATCAAATTGAGTCAGATAAACAAATTGTAACCCCACTAATGTTTTACCTGAGCCAGGAACACCGGTAATTAATGCTAGATGGTGTTGGTTATTTGTTTTTGCGCGGTTAGCAATTTCCACAAGGCTATCCAAAGTTTGAGGTATCCCAGCACTTTGGGCTCTGCGAATATTAGGTAAAGGTTCGTGATTGAAGATGTCCCGTGCTGCTTGAACAAGGCTTGGCAAAGGTTCATAATCTGCTTCAATCCAAGATAGTGGATCAATAGCTTGATAACCTTTTTCTTCATTAAGTGTTATTAATAAGTTTGCTAGAGAGTCTGGAGAGACTACAAAAATCCGATCATCTTTGTAGTTTACACTTTGTGCTTGATTTAAAACAAGGATTGGATGTATAGGATTTCTTCTGGATCCTCCATGATAATGACCAATATCACGCGAATAAGCAGATACTTGATCAATATGTGGTCTTAGAGCAATTTGATAGTCTTTGTACTCAATGACAAAAATATGTTGATTCGACAAAATAACTACGTCAGGTCTTCGCCCGCGTTCGCGGGGTAATACATATTCAAAGATAATAAACCAATTCAATGCGTCTGATAATTTTGAGGTGAGTTCGCCCAAATTATGAGAAAGGGAAAGAAAACAGTTTTCCCATGCTTTGACTTGACTGCTTTCTACGTTGCTGTTGAGATATTCATTTTGGTGCTTGATTAAACTTGATAAAAACTGAGATTGATTAAGGGCTAAAAATGATTGTGTAGTTCCCGCCCAACCATAACGATTAACACTA
>DAOSIN010000322.1:0-2933 GCA_035366675.1 Salinivirgaceae bacterium
TTGTTTAACAACGGTTGCAAACACCTTGATTTCAGAGCTATATCATGTCGAGTATTTTAATATTTTCTTCGTAACCGTTTTGATATATCACGCACTTACCATTTTTACACAAGGCTCGACAATTGGCAAGCTAATGCTTGGACTTAGAATAACAAAAGAAGATTTTGCGCTTAAAACCATTGATATAATCAAGCGAGAAATCCTGTTTAAATACATCACTTTTTTTGCCATTCCTTATGTCATTTTGAGAATCATTGGCATTATCGACCCTTACTGTCAGTTTCTCAATATCATTACTATTGTTGGGTTTATTGCCATTATTTACTTTAGCCATTATGGCGAAATGTGGTGGACATCGCTGGCGGGAACAAGAAAAAGCGTGGAGAAGAAAAGCATCCTTTCCACAACGCTACTTTTCGCAACGATACTGATAATTTGCATAGGCAGTTTTCTGTTTGTACAAACCGAAAACAATGAGTTTCAAGAGAGTAAAATGAAATTTTTGGGATTTGAGTACCCTTTTAAATTTAAAACTGCTAAAAATCTTGATGTTACAGAATACACATCGTTCCTTTCCAAGCAAAACAGCTCTCCGAAAGAGTACATACTTAACCTTTTTGAAAAATACGATATTGTTATTTTGTGTGAAAATTTCCACGGTGAAGCAACACAATGGGATTTAATTTTCGATATAGTTAGCGACAAACGTTTTATCGAAAATGTAGGTGCAGTTTTTACCGAATACGGTAGCGCTGCACATCAAGATAAAGTGGACAGATTTCTTTTTACACACTACGAAAGCGATACATTAAGAGAAAGAGAAGCGGCATCAATTATGTGGTATATGTCGGGTGGATTTTATTCATTTTTGGTAAACCTTAACAAGTTAAACTCAACGCTTGACGACAGTTTAAAGGTTCGTGAATATTTTACAGATATGATTGATTGGGATTATTTTGTAACTGGTTCAAGACGCGACATCCCACTTATAGAAAAACGCGACAGTCTGATGGCGCAAGTAACTATCGACTGGTACAATCATGCGGTAGAGTCAGGCTCACGAAACAAATGTCTTGTAGTAACTAACTACCGACATGCTTTTGGATACCCCAATGGAGTAGAAAAAATAAAGGATAATCCAAAATTTCTTAACCTGACATCGGGCTGTCAGGGGCACTATATTTTTGAGGCAATCCCCGGTAGAGTGGCTAATGTAATGCAGTTAGCACCCAGAAAAACTCAAAAATTCTTTTTCCCCTTTCTGTTCAATGAGCTTATACAAAACGGCAAATGGCAAAAAGCCTTTGAAGAGATTGGAAATCAGCCTTTAGGTTTTGATTTAAAGGGCTCGCCCTTTGGCACAGACGGCTTTGATATGTATCCATTGCGTGGAGGCAAACTAATTCACACCTACCAGGACTTTTTCACAGGTTTAATTTTTCACAAACCTTATGAACAGCTTATAAGCACCGATTATCCGTATCAACGTTACGCTATGGAGCAGGAGTATTTTCAAAAGGAAGAACAATTGAACCCAACGCAATTAGATTATATCAGAAAATACTTCAGAGACGAAGCTATGGAACCCGATACAGAAAGATGGAAAATGTCAGTAAGTCGTATAAATTTCGTGGAACTGTTATCCCTAACAATTTTTGCAGCTTTGGGTGTCATATTTGGGCTATTTCATTATTTGAGGACAGTATTAAACAATAGACAATCAGCGAAATAAGTAATAACAGTGCGTCTCGACAAAAATATTTTTCAAATAAAATTACCACCGAAATAATACGATTTACAATATAAAAGGTTAATTTTGGGGAAAAAGCAAACTAAAATTATAATAATATGTACGACAAATTTCAAAAACATCTACAAAACGAGTTAAAATCAATTGAAGAGGCAGGATTGTATAAACACGAACGGATAATTGTCTCTCCACAGGGAGCTGAAATTAGAGTCAGCACAGGTAAAGAGGTGCTTAACTTTTGCGCTAATAACTATCTTGGACTTTCAAACAATCCAAAGTTGATTGAAGCAGCTAAAAAAGCGTTAGACACACACGGTTACGGAATGTCATCGGTACGTTTTATTTGCGGTACCGGCGATTTGCACAAAAGCTTAGAGAAGAAAATTGCAGATTTTTTCAAGACAGAAGACACAATTCTTTATGCAGCCTGTTTCGACGCTAACGGCGGTGCTTTTGAACCACTTTTAACCCAGGAAGATGCTATTATCAGCGACTCATTAAACCACGCTTCAATCATCGATGGTGTTAGACTCTGTAAAGCTCAACGATACAGATATAAAAACGCAGATATGGCTGATCTTGAAGCCCAGTTAAAAGAGGCTCAGGCTCAAAGATTTAGACTTATCGTTACAGACGGTGTTTTCTCAATGGACGGAAACGTAGCCCCAATGGATAAAATATTTAAGCTTGCAGAAAAATATGATGCAATGGTAATGATTGACGAGTCACACTCAGCCGGTGTTGTTGGAAAAACAGGACGCGGTGTTACCGAGCTATACAACTGCATGGGAAAAGCCGAAATGATCACAGGAACGCTTGGAAAAGCTTTTGGAGGCGCAATTGGCGGATTTACTACAGGTAAAAAAGAGATTATTGATATGTTACGTCAACGTTCACGTCCATATCTTTTCTCAAACTCAATACCACCACTTGTTGCAGCTGCTGGTATTGCAGCATTTGACAAGGTTACAAAAACCAACGACTTACAAGACAAATTACACTACAATACAGAGTATTTTAATAAAAGGATGACAGAAGCTGGTTTTGATATCAAACCAACACAATCAGCGATATGCGCAGTAATGCTCTATGATGCTAAACTTTCACAAGACTTTGCATCGATGCTTTTAGACGAAGGTATTTACGTTACCGGATTCTACTTCCCTGTAGTTCCTAGAGGAGA
>DAOSIN010000323.1:0-2926 GCA_035366675.1 Salinivirgaceae bacterium
TACGCTCCTTCGCCCTCAATCTCAGTGCCTTGCATTTGGACACTTCTGAGCCACCACCTCACCACCTTTTAGTTAAATAATATCTGATACTTTTGAGACAGTCTCTTATTAAATAATATGGAAACAAAACCACATTTAGATATTTGCTTCTCTCCACTGCAATATAACGTTTATCACAGACCCGGTAATATAGTGGTTCTTGTAGATGTTATAAGAGCAACAACAGTTTTTGCGACAGCTCTATTCCACGGAGCAACAAAAATAGTGGCTTTGCAAGAAATTGAAGAGACCATGGAATATGGCAAAATAGGTTATTTGACTGCTGGTGAAAGAAACAGTTATAAGTTAGATGGTTTCGATTTTGGTAATTCCCCCTTAGAATATTGCAACAGTAAAATAAAAGGTAAATCAATTGCAATAACTACAACCAATGGTACGCAAGCCTTGAGCGTTGTCCCCGAATCAACAAAAGTCGTTACAGGTGCGTGGGTTAACGAAACAGTACTATTAGATTATTTAAGAAGCTGCAATAAAAATATCTTACTGCTTTGTGCAGGCTGGAAGTATGCTGACAGTGTAGAAGATACGCTTTTTGCAGGGCAACTTGCTTCAAAATTGCTTAACGATAGCCACCATACAACTTCAGATAGCGTAAAAATTGCAATTTCGTTGGCAGATTTGGCAAAAAACAGTGAAATTGAGTTTATACTCAGCCACTCTCCGAGGATAAAGTCAAAATACAATATGCTGAAAGATGATATCGCATACAGTTTAAAAAGGGATATTGCTCCTGTAATTCCTAAACTTGTAAACGAGGCATTTGTATGTCAATAGTATAAAATCAATTAATTTTTACTTTAACTTCATTAAATTAAATTTTTGTTTAGCTACAAAGATTTTTTCTTCGTATATTGCAATGCTATAATCAAAAATAGTAACTTTGTGAAACTGGCATTATTGAACATATCTGAGAAGAACGATAATAAACTACATAAATTAAATATAATCACAAATTAAAACATAGAAAAATGAAAACCAACAAATTATCTTTTTTATTAGTAATAGTATTATTTTTTAATATTTCAGCGCATGGTCAATATGTGACCCCAGGAAACAATTCTTCTTTTACGTTAACTGACTTGGTAAACGTGTCGTCTGGCGTTGTAACCGGAGGGGACGGACACTTTCTAATCAGTAACGGTCTTACAATTTCTGCAACCGACACACTTAAAATTCTTACTGACGACACGGTTTTAGTAAGTGCTACAATGCGCATAACAGTGGAAGGGGTTTTAATTTGTAATCCTCCTAATTTAGCTGTCTTTAGGGCACAAGACACAACCGCACCATTTGATGGGTTCAGGTTTAATGATTCTCACAATTCGTTATTGCAAAACGCATCAATTGAGTTTGCTGGAGGAAATAGGGTTATAGGTTCAAACATGACAATCAATAACTGTAGATTTTACAAAAACGCTTATAGTCAAACTAGCGGTGCAATTGATGTTTTTCAGTGCAACCCAATTATATCTAACTGTACATTCGATCAAAACAAACGTTGTGGTGTTTCGAGTGGAGCTAATGCATCGGCTTCACCAAAAATTTTGAATTGCTATTTTTATAAAAACGGCACAACAAACTCAAACCACCCACAAATAAACCTCGGGTCGGGCTCGACTGATACTGTAATTATTCGTGGGAATACAATAATTGGAGAGTACAATAGAGTAGGCGGTATTTCGGCAGCTACACTGGTTGGTGGTCAACTTATAATTATTGTTGATTCAAATTCAATTGTAAATAATAGATATGGTATCAATATGCAAGGAGCAGGTGTAAACTATACGATTACCAACAATAATATCATTGATAATAATTTAGAGACAAATCCTAATCTTGGTGGTAGTGGAATCAGCTTCAGTACTTCTAATACGGGAATGGTGTCGAATAACTTGATAACAGGAAATCTTTGGGGGATAACGATATTAAACTCGGCACAGCCAAATCTTGGACAAATTGAACCAACATTAGTTAATGTAGGTAAAAACCATATCTACAACAACGGAAACAATGGTCAAACATATAACTTATACAACAACACACCGGGACCAATAACAGCACAAAATAACTACTGGGGCACAAATAATGCTGATTCAGCAGAGTTAGGTATTTTTCACTATCCTGACGACAATACTCTGGGATTAGTCAATTATTTGCCGATATATCAAATTAGTAACGAAAACCAAATGTTATCATTTGAGCTAACTGATGGTTCTGTTAGTGCTACTGGTAGCATAGAAGAACAAACAATTACAGTACAATTTAATACGATAGTTGATATTGAAAATCTTACAGCAATATTTACAGTATCAGAAGGAGCTACAGTTTTTGTAAACAATGAACAGCAAATATCGGGTGTGTCAACTCAAAATTTCAGCGACACTGTTTTTTATACAGTTGTGGCTGAAAACTTAGAAACAAGAGATTACGCAGTAATAGTGACAGCTTATGAACCAAGTAATGAGAATCAATTACTTACATTCTCATTAACAGATGGAACTCAAACAGCAGAAGGCGAAATTACTGGTAATGTTGTTGAGGTTAAGTTTTATCCAGAGATTGATCTTTCGCAGTTAACCGCAACTTTCACATTATCAGATAAAGCGACAGCTTGGGTTAACGGTGTTGAGCAAGTATCTGGCGAAACCGTAAACAATTTTGAGAATTGGGTAACATACGTAATTAGAGCAGAGAATGGTGAGACCAATGAATATACTGTAAAAGTTAGCATAATTATTGGCATTAGTAATGCGAAAGTTGATGTGAAAATTATGCCAAACCCTGCTAATGAAAGTGTTATGATTCAAAGTGACTGTAAAATATTAAACATAAATCTGTTTGAAATTGACGGAAAACTAATAAAATC
>DAOSIN010000324.1:0-2921 GCA_035366675.1 Salinivirgaceae bacterium
CGTCTGTTTTTTGCTGAAAATAGAGGTTCTTTATTGCTCATATTGGTCGTTTTTTTGCGATTTGAAAAATTCTAAATATCCCGATAAACATTCGGAAAGCATTTGTTCAACTCCGTTACTTGTGATTGTTCCTCCCGAAATTCCATCAACAGCGTGTGGATTTTCTGTGGTGTTTTGACCCTTTACAACTTTAACGGAAACAAACTTCTCTTCGTCGAAAAGTTTTTTGCCATCGAATTGCTTTTGAAAAGGAGGGGTGCTTATTTCTGCTCCTAAACCGGGTGTTTCCGATGCGTGGTCAAACATAACGCCAACTACAGTGTTAAAGTCGTCTTGTACAGCTACATATCCCCATATGGCTCCCCATAATCCGCTACCATAAACGGGCAGAATATAGTTTTTTATGTTTTGGTCATTTGTACATACAAACACAGGTAATAGTCTGTTCTCTAATGGTTTGCCTATTTCTTTTTTGATATCAACAGTGAAAGCGTCACCATCTATTCTGTTTCCCTTGCTGTCAACCAAAAAAGCTTCGGTAATATATTTACTATATAAACTTTCGATATATTCAGCCTTGTCGCTTTGCTTGTCAGCATCTAAACCTATATGTACAGATGTGAGTATGTTTTGCTTTTTCTCAACCTCTATATTCTTATCTTGCCTTGGCTTTAAGGTTAGTGCAGTAAATGACAATGCTGCAGCAACCAAAATAACCATTATCGAAGAATATATTATTGTATATGCATTTCCTTGTGTATTCATTATTCCGATAATTTTAAGCTAAACAGTTCTTTTTGAATATCTTATAAATCCCTTAATTTATTTTCATATTTAACTCAACTGTTATCCTTGCATAGCAGGATTAGGTTGTCGAGTCCGCTTCATGCGTTGTTTGATGTTTGCTTGAACAACATAATGGTCAATAAGTGGTGCAAAAACATTCATCAATAGTATTGCTAACATCATTCCTTCTGGATAAGCGGGATTAAGCACTCTGATAAGAACAGCTAAAAATCCTATCAGAAAACCGTAAATCCACTTGCCTGTTTGGGTTTGCGATGCGGTAACAGGGTCGGTTGCCATAAATACAATTCCGAATGCAAATCCACCCATTAATAAGTGATGCCAAAATGGTACCGACATAAATGGGTTAGTGGTAGTTGCAGTTAAATTGAGTATAATTCCCATTAAAAGTGCACCAACTGTTCCCGAAAGCATTATGCGCCAGCTTGCTATGCCTGTTGCCAATAGTAATAGTGCTCCAATGCCTATGGCTATTACTGATGTTTCTCCTATTGAGCCAGGCACAAAACCTATTAGCATTTCTGCAATACTATGAGTTTGTGGTTCGCCGCTTGCAGCTAATGCTAATGGTGTGGCTCCTGAGAAAGCATCGGCTTTTTCTGCAATCCAAACTGCGTCGCCCGATATGTGCGAAGGATAAGCAAAGAAGAGGAATGCTCGCGCTGTCAGTGCGGGGTTCATAAAGTTCATTCCCGTACCACCAAACACCTCTTTACTAAAGATAACCGCAAACGCTGTACTAACTGCCACCATCCAAAGTGGAATGTTGGGAGGCATAATAAGTGGAATTAACATTCCTGTAACCAAAAAGCCCTCGTTAACCTGATGTCCGCGTAGTTGAGCAAATAAAAACTCAATACCAAGACCAGTTACATAGCTTACAATTATTATGGGAAGTACTTTAAGGAACCCAAACCAAAACAGTGAAAAGAACGATGTCGTTGCTAAAGTTCCGGTTGAAAGATAGTGTTGATATCCAACATTATACATCCCAAATAAGAGTGCTGGCATAAGTGCTAATATCACAACTGTCATGGTTCGTTTCATATCTATTACGTCGTGGATATGTGAACCAGATTTGCTTGTAGTTTTGGGCACAAATGCGAATGTTTCAAATGCATCGTAGGTTGAATGGAGCCAGTGAAACTTGGCACCTTTTTGAACCTTCGGTTTTATATTGTCTAATAATTTTCTTGCAGCCTTCATGTGTCCTGTTTTATAATTCACTAATTAAAAACTCAATTCCTTCTCGCAGAGTTTTTTGCACCTCTATTTTGGAAGTACAGGCAAACTCGCATAGTGCTAAATCTTCTTCAATAACTTCGTATATTCCCAACTGCTCCATTTTGTCAATATCTTTTGTGATAATGGCTTTGAGCAGATATACGGGTAAAATATTCATTGGCAGATACTTCTCATATTCGCCGGTAACGACAAAAGCCCGTTCATCTCCGTTTGTGTTTGCGTCAATAACGAATTTACGTTTTGGGAACAACCAACTGAAATATGCTTTTGAAGCCGAATATTTACTAAACCGAGGCATAGCCCAGCCCATAAACTCGTATTCGTCACCTTCGGGTATAATGGTAATTTGGTCGTGATAAAAGCCAAGAAAACCTGCTGCTTTCTCTTTGCTGCCTGTTAGTGGATTACCACTAATATATCGCAAGTTTTTATCCGTACTTACGTTATTTTTTAGTAAAGACTCAAAGTTGGCACCAACAGTAGTTTTTACATAGCTTCGGTTGATAACTTCACTACCTGTTATTGCTATAATGCGCTGGAAATCAAGTTTTCCTGTGCTGAAGTATCGTCCTATGTTTTGAACATCTTGTGGTCTAATGGTCCAGACAATATCATCTTTTTCAATGATGGGGGCGATATGATGAATTTGTATTCCAACATTACCTGTGGGGTGTGGTCCTGTAAAGTAATGTTTTTCAACACCTTTGATATTTTCAAACATTTCGTTTGAATTATTTGGATTAATGCCCAAATGCACTTTGCCCGATGTTAATTGTTGCAGTATTTCTACACCTGCTTCAAAACTTTGCTTGTCTTGCTCAATTATAAACGAGATATCGGGTGCAAGTGGCGATGTATCAAAAGTATAT
>DAOSIN010000325.1:0-2893 GCA_035366675.1 Salinivirgaceae bacterium
GTAGTGAAGATGAAATAAAAGATGCTGTTGATAAAATTCGAGATTTTCTGAAAAAAACACAACTGTTCAAAGGGCTATCCGACAAGGAAATGGCAGTATTTAGCAATATTGTTAAAACGTATAACTACAGTGAGGGAGAGCATTTATACAAACAAAACACAACTCGAGAAGCAATTTTTGTTATCTATTCAGGTGAAGTAGAGCTATACAAAAAAACACCTCGGGGTGATGAAAGACGAATAACACACTTTGGAAAGTATGACTTCATGGGTGAAGGTTCGTTAATAGAAAAAACTCCGCATAGTACCAATGCAAGAGCTGATTCGGATTTAATAGTATTAAAAATTAACAGTGATGATTTTCGCAATGCGTGTAGTGGACAACCTGACATTGTTATCACCGTTCTTAGGAACCTTTCATCGGTGATTCAACGACGAATGTACAATGCTAACGCGCAATTGGTTGATGATGGAGCACAATACTTGCCTGGTCGTACAAGAACTGAAACCGATTTATTGGGTGACCGCGAAGTTCCCGAACATGCATATTATGGCATACAAACTATGCGTGCAATAGAAAATTTTGATATTAGCGGTGTAACACTCAGGTTTTATCCGGCATTAGTTCAATCGTTGGCTATTGTTAAAATGGCTGCAGCACGTGCAAACCATGATCTTGGTTTAATGTCAAAAGAGGTTACTGATGCTATTTGTGGTGCATGTGACGAGATAATAAAAGGAAAATATCATGGACACTTTGTGGTTGATATGATACAGGGTGGGGCAGGCACATCTACAAATATGAACGCCAACGAAGTTATTGCCAACAGAGCACTTGAGCTTATGGGATATGAGAAAGGCGACTATACACATTGCAGTCCAAACGATCATGTGAATTTAAGCCAAAGTACCAACGACGCGTATCCTACAGCGGTTAAACTTGCACTGTTATACAGCAATTTCAAATTTGTAGAAGTTTTAAAAAACCTAATTGATTCTTTCCAGCGTAAATCAGTTGAGTTTAAGGATGTTATTAAAATGGGAAGAACACAGCTTCAAGACGCAGTTCCAATGACCTTAGGACAAACTTTTGAGGCGTATGCAAATACGTTGGAAGAAGAGGTTGACCGACTTGAAAGTAATGTTTTGTTGTTTACCGAAATAAATATGGGAGCTACAGCTATTGGTACAGGCATTAATGCCGATCCTGAATACAGCGGAATAGTTGTAGAGCATTTAAGGGAGATAACAGGATTTGATCTAAAACTTGCAAAAAACCTGATTGAAGCGACACAAGACACAAGTGATTTTGTGATGTACTCTTCAACTATTAAACGTCTTGCAGTTAAACTATCGAAAATTTGTAACGACCTTAGATTGCTTTCCAGTGGACCTCGTACAGGTATAGGTGAAATAAACTTACCTCCTATGCAGCCGGGTTCATCAATTATGCCTGGGAAGGTTAATCCAGTGATACCAGAAGTGGTTAACCAAATAGCATTTAAAGTAATTGGTAACGATATGGCAGTCACAATTGCTTCTGAAGCTGGACAACTTGAGCTTAACGTTATGGAACCGCTTATAGTACAAAGTACGCTCGAAAATATTGAAATGCTTAAAAACGGAATGGACACATTACGTTTCCGTTGTATAGATGGAATCACAGCCAATGTGGAACATTGCCGTAATATGGTTCATAATTCAATAGGTTTAGTTACAGCCTTGAACCCATTGATAGGTTATAAAGCTTCAACTAAGCTCGCACAACAGGCACTGAAAGAAAATCGTTCGGTTTATGAATTAGTTCTCGAAAACAAAGTTTTATCAAAAGAGGAACTCGATAATGCTTTAGCTCCGGAAAATATGATTAAACCACGTAAAATGAAAAGCAAAAAGTAACAAGTAAGTTAAAAGTTAAAAGTTTGTAAAGCGTTGTACTGAGCTTAGCCGAAGTGTCGAAGTGTTGAAAGTAGGGGAACGAGGCGTATTCAATTTATATTAAGTCAATTGAATGTCGGGATAATGTAGAGACGTCATATTATGGCGTCTCTGCAATTAGCAATGCGGTGCACAGAGTTATGGTATATAACTTTTTCCTTTTACACTTCGGCTACGCTCAGTGCATCGCCTTGCTCCTTGTGTTTTTTTTGTGTTAATAGTTTGCAAATCAATGGAATACACAATTTTATTAGGTTCAAATCTCGGAAACAAACAAATCTATTTAGAGAGAGCCATTGAGCACCTGTCTGAATATTGTGGAAAAGTTGTCAAACAATCGCAAATATATGAAACCACTTCGTGGGGCTTTGAAGCACCAACATTTCTAAATCAGGCTGTAATAGTCGATTCGGAACTTGCGCCAAACGAATTTTTAATAAGAAGTCAAAAAATCGAGAAGGAGTTAGGTAGAGAGGAACAAAACAAAACACAAAACGGATACTGTTCGCGTACAATTGATATTGATATTTTATTTGTTGACGACCTGATTATAAATTCATTAGAACTAACGGTGCCACATAAAGAGCTTGCTAATCGCAGGTTTGTTCTCGTTCCGTTGTCAGAAATTCAACCTAATAAAGTCCATCCTGTATTAAACAAAACCGTTCTGGATTTGTTACACACCTGCACAGACAATTTAGAAGTTAAAATATTTTGCGACTAACAATTAAATAATAATTGTCATGCTTAGAAATTTAATACTATTAATATTTACAACATTAGTTATCAGTGCAAAAGCTGATACTCCACCACCTCCTGACTTTACACTTACAGCTACCAACGGAGTTACCTATAATTTGTACTCAGAACTTGCACAAAATAAACCAGTAGTTTTAGTTTTTTTTGGAGTTAACTGCGGTTCGTGTCAAGAGGCAGTTCCAACTATTGAATCGGTT
>DAOSIN010000326.1:0-2893 GCA_035366675.1 Salinivirgaceae bacterium
TGTTTTGGAAAATAAATAAGCACGCAGTAAGTCATTCTTATCAAAGGATGATAGTGGCATCAATAGATAAGTTTTACCGATTGGTGGTTGGTGTGGAATTAAACTTGAAACATTTGTATCCTTCACGCAAAACTCACACGTTGCCGAAGTATTTAAGTTTGAATGAAGTAAAGAAAATGATTGACTTAACGACAAATCAAAAACACAAATGTATTATCAAACTATTGTATGGTTGTGGATTGCGTTTGAGCGAGTTGTTAAATTTAAAAATTACAGATATAGACTCCGATAATATGGTTGTTCATATTAGAAATTCAAAGGGGAACAAAGACAGGGTGGTTATGCTCTCTAATAAATTATTACAAGATTTGAGGGAATACTTTTTAGTATATAAGCCCAAAGAGTATCTGATAGAGGGACAGTGGGGTGGAATATATTCCGAAAAAAGTGTGCAAAATGTGGTAAAAGATGCGGCTGTGAGAGCCGGGATCAAAAAACAGGTAACTCCGCATATACTGCGTCATAGTTTTGCTACTCATTTGCTTGAGAATGGTACTGATATTAGATATATTCAGCAATTATTAGGGCATTCATCAATCAAAACGACCGAAATTTACACGCATATAACCGGTATTTCCAAATCAAAAATTAAAAGTCCATTGGATTTTTTATAAGGGGCTATTTTGATTTCGGATTTAGGAGGGCGGATTTCGGATTTAAAACTTGATTATCAGGGTGTTATGTTCTGCAATCTCTTATTTAGTATTTCTCACTTCATACCTTTTATTATTGTAAATTTGGGCTAACGGTCTCGGCTATGCGTAGTGCGGGATTTCAAGGCACTTGCCTTTCAGTTTAGCAGTTAGTTTATTTAATGTAATAACTTTCATATCAGCACTTTCGCCCGCATTACGTATAGCCAATGTTGGGCAATCGTACTTTTTTTCCCGACTTGTCCGCTCTTTAAATCACCTAAAATAAAGTCACTATAAATCAGTAAATTACGATTAGAAAATACTAATTTTGTCGCACTAAGGTGGTTTTATGTTATATATTCGAGTTGTTAATACTGCTTCTGGTGCACGAGCCGTACAAGTTATTTATTATAGGAACCGTAAACGTGTTATTTATAAACACATCGGTTCTGCTCATACCGATGAAGAGGTCAATGAACTTAAACGGGTTGCACAAGCGTTTATAGACACTCGTATCCCTTTTCTGCCGGGCTTTCAGGACACTAATCCTGACAGCCTTCTTCATTTAGATAAAAGCGAGTTTTTGGGTGTTTATCATACTTTTTTTCACGAGGTTTTCAGCTTGCTTATTCGAAAGTTAGGTTTCAATGACTTCTGTGTGCAGTTGTTGCTTGATTTGGTAATTATGCGGGTATTCGAGCCGGCTTCCAAGCTACGTTCAATAGAGTTACTGAACACCTATTTTGGTATAAAGCACCGTCGGCAGGCTTTTTATGACTTGGCACCATCGTGGTTGGCGTTAAAGGAGAAAGCAGAAGCGGTATGCTTGAAACACGCACGTATCAATCACGGCTTTCGCTACGAGCTGTTGTTTTATGATGTGACAACTCTGTACTTTGAGGCTTTCGAGGAAGATGAGTTGCGAAAAAAAGGTTTTTCAAAAGATAACAAGTCCGAGCAGCCACAAATTTTAGTTGCATTAATGGTAACTAAAGAAGGTTTTCCTGTCGCATACGATATATTTCCGGGCAACACGTTTGAGGGCAACACCATTCTGCCGGTGATAAAAAAGTTTATCGAAAGGCACGCCGTACAAGATTTTACCATCGTAGCTGACGCAGCGATGATAAGTTCGGAAAACATTCAATCATTTCGCGATAATAACATCAATTATATCGTTGGTGCCAGACTAGGTAACTTGTCCTCCAAGTTGTTTGACGAGCTTGACAGCTCCATTAACAGGGTAGATGGTGAAAGCGTTCGCGTTAAAACAGATAACGGTTACTTGATTTGTAGTTTTTCCTCAACCAGATACCGTAAGGATAAGCATGAAATGGAGAGACAGATTGAAAAAGCAAAGGCCGCGATAAAAACACCGGCAAGGAACAGAAGATTGAAGTTTGTCAAATCAAATAACAGTAAGATAGAATTAAATGAAGCACTTATTGAAAAAACCGGAAAATTACTCGGACTAAAAGGTTATTTCACTAATTTAGAGGAAGATATAGCAAGCAACAATGCTATTATGGAACGATATGGCGAACTCTATAAGATTGAACACGCCTTCAGGATATCAAAGAACGATTTAGAGACACGGCCTGTTTTTCATTACAAGGAAGAACCGATCAAATTACATATTTTAATTTGTTTCATGGCTCTTGCTTTATCTAAGGAGATTGAATTGAAGACAGGAGTTTCAATAAGAAAATTCACAACTGAATGTAAAAAAGTCACAGATGCCAGAATACTCAACCTGATAACAAGTAAAGAGATCAGAATTAGAGCTAAGGCAAGCCAGGAAATAGAAGCTTATTTAGGAAATTTGAATTTGTCGCACTAATTCGGACAAGTCGGGAGATTGGCTTCAGGGTTAGCTATGCCGCCAGCATTCAGCCTGGTTTTCGTATTGCCATAGAATGAGAGCCCGGCTATACCGCCCCAAAAGCCATTCGAGCCCAGATAGCGCCGGTAACGATAAGAACGGAATGGAATAAGCGTGATTATCGGCACTATGGCCGAAATGTGTTTTTTCATCAGTATAATAATTTCAAGGACCTACGTCGGTTATTAATCAGGTTTACTTGTTAAGTTAATGACCGGCATCATACGCACTCATTCACAGATGAACAAGCAATAATGCAATGTCATTTAACTATCTATCCTTTGCAAACGTAAATAATTATTTAAATATAGAGATA
>DAOSIN010000327.1:0-2890 GCA_035366675.1 Salinivirgaceae bacterium
CGGAATTATTTCAATCGTAATTCCTAAAAAAGAACAAGCGATTAAAAAAGGACCACGTCAAATTAAAATTCGCTAAATCAACGCATTGTAGAGACGGAGCATGCTCCGTCTCTACTTTTTGTTACGGCTTCCTCGCGAGCTACGCTTGCCGTCGGAAATATTTTCACCTCTTTCCCTTGCTTTGCCACTACCTTTAAATACTTCAATATCAACAATTACACCACGTACTGTTGCGCCAAACAGAGTGTTGGCAACCTCGTTAACATGTCTTGATGATACTTCAAAAACTGTATAGTTATCTGAGACATCAATTCTGCCGAAAGCTATATCGCGGTTTTTTGTACGGTCGTTTACAAGACCAATTAAACGTGTTGGCTTTATACCGTTTTTGCTTCCAAGATTAATCTTGAGTTTTGTAAATCCTTTAACATCAGAGCTACCAAAGCCTCTCGATGAGCGTTTACCTCCCCTACCATCATCAAATCTTTTCGAATCTCTGAAGCCTCTATCCTCGCGTTTTTTCGTATCTTGCTTAATATTAATGTCTTGTGCATCTTTGTAATACTCCAAAAATCTATTAAACTCAACCGATACAAACCTTTGGATTAGTTGCTCACGATCAAGCCATTGGAGCTTTTTGTAAATTATTTCGAGATATGGAGCGACATCCGGATTTATCGTAATATTTTCGATTTTGTCAATTTGATTGAAGAGTTGTTTCTCACAAATCTCGCGTCCATTAGGCACTTTCATGTAATTGAACGGTTTTTTTAACAGACGTTCAAAATTCCTTATTTTATGTTGTTCACGTGAATGAATTATCGACACAGACGTGCCACTACGTCCTACCCTACCAGTACGTCCGCTTCGGTGGATATAGACTTCAGGATCATCTGGTAAACTGTAGTTTATAATATGTGTAAGGTTATCAACATCAATTCCACGTGCCGCGACGTCGGTAGCAACTAAAATTTGCAAGTGTTTTTGTCTAAAACGTGCCATTACATGATCGCGTTGTGCTTGCGAAAGGTCGCCATGCAGAGCATCTGCGTTATATCCGTCAGCCATTAAGCCATCTGCAACCTCTTTTGTCTCTTGTCGTGTACGGCAAAAAACAATACAGTAGATTTTGGGATTAATATCGCAAATACGTTTCAACGCAGCGTATTTGTCTTTTGCTTGAACCATATAGAAGTCGTGTCTGACATTGTCGGCACCCGCATTACGTTTCCCAACTGCAATTTCGTGTGGATCGGTCATATACTTTTGCGCAATCCTGCTTATCTCCGCAGGCATGGTTGCCGAGAAAAGCCACGTTTGCTTCTCTTTAGGCGTTTTGTCTAAAATAGTATCCAAATCTTCAATAAAGCCCATGTTCAACATCTCATCGGCTTCATCTAGGACAACGCGTCTAACATTTTGAAGCTTTAGCACTCCTCTCTCAATCAAGTCAATAACGCGCCCCGGTGTACCTACGACTATGTGACAACCACGTTTTAGTTCCTGAATTTGTGCAACAATATTTGCGCCCCCGTAAAGAGCCGCAATTCGAAGTGATTTAACAAACTGGGCATAGTTTTTCAAATCTTTGGTTATTTGAAGGCACAGTTCTCGTGTAGGACACAAAACAATAGTCTGAACATAATTTAAATCACTGTCAGTAAGCTCTATAGCAGGCAATCCAAAAGCGGCTGTTTTACCTGTCCCTGTCTGTGCCAATGCTACAACATCTTTATCACTTGAAAGTAGAATAGGAATGGTTTCGGCTTGGATTGGTGTTGGCTTTATAAAACCTAGATCTTCAATTGCATCTAACAGGTCTTGACTTAAGCCTGTTTCTAAAAATGATTCCATAAATTTAAATTTAGTGGTGTAAAACCATTGAATTACAGATAACTACCACTAAATTCTGCAACTTCGGGAGTAAAACACAACTGCCAATAAAGGCACCCCTAATTGTTTGACCCAAATACATTAGGATTTAGCGGGTTGGGTACTTGTAATAAATAGCTGAATTTTTTAGAGCGCAAATATGGGAATAATTTACGTCTTTCAAATAATAGTTTTAGGATTATATGATAAGATCTTTAGATAATCAGGCATTTCTATATTCAAGCTGAAGCCCAAATAATATCGAACCATTAATGAATTAAGGAATATTAAATTTTGTGCAACCACAAGAGTCGCAACTGCTTTTAATTTTTATATTTCATAATTGTTCATTGCACACTTCGACTACGCTTAGTGCATCGCATTGCTCATTGTTAATTGCTTAAATTATAATCAGTAGAAGAATCCTAAAAAGAACAATTATCACTATTGCAGGCAAAACACTTATTAACAGCACTATCCACCACGACACTTCGTTTTTAAAACTTCTGCGAACAAAAAACCTGACGACATAGTATGTTAAGGTAAACGCCAAAATATCAGACAAAAAATTAATAAAACTGAAAGTATCAAACGGCAGACATGTTTTTATGCCAAACGCAATAATACGATATAAAATAAGTATCAACACTATTGCGATTATAGGTTTCAGTCTATTTATAGTTTTTTGCATAATTGCTTGTTTTGAATGATACTACCTATAAATCCTCTTTTTATTTAACAGTTTCCTATACTTTTCTGCATTTGCATTGTGCTGACGTAATGTTTTGGCAAACACATGTGTACCGTCCATTTTTGTAGAGGCACAAAAAAACAAATATTCATGCTTTTGGGGATTTAGTACGGAATTTATGCTCTGAATAGAGGGGATACAAATTGGTCCGGGTGGCAAACCTGTGTTTTTATAGGTGTTGTATGGCGACTCAACAGCTAACATTTTTTTTGTCACTCGTCGCACCGAGAACTTCCCTGTTGCAAAAACCACAGTTGGATCGGCTTG
>DAOSIN010000328.1:0-2872 GCA_035366675.1 Salinivirgaceae bacterium
GTCCAACAAATGCGGGTTATGTTAAAGTTGAAGAGCAAATTAAAAATACTACAACAAAATCTGAAGATACTTTACAAGTATTAGTATCTAAACAACCTATTCAAAGAACTTTATTGGGCGACGAAGTTTGTCAAAACTTCGCAGGACAAATTACAGTTAAAAATTCGGAATCGGGTGTCAATTATCAACTTGTCAATTATAATGGTGGCAGTTATGTGGGTCCGTATTTATCTGGAAATGGAGGTGATCTAAAGCTTAATACTCTTCCATTACAAGAAACAGGAAACTTTTATGTTAGAGCGTATAATCTAGGATGCGAATTGCGAATGCCAGCAGATCCGGGAACAGTTGATGTTGTTGTGCAAAAACCTGATGTTCAATTAGCTATTGACGACACTGATCATATTATTTGTCAAGGAACTTCGGTGAACTTCACAGCATCAGATGTAGCAACTTTGGCTGACAGTTTTAATTTTATTGTAAACGAATCATCAGTTCAGAGTTCAGCCTCTACGTCATATACAACAACAAGTTTACAGCATAATGATGAAATATATGTTGTAGGCACTACAAACAAAGGATGTAGAGATACAAGTAGTGTTATTACAGTATCTGTTGGTAAGAATATATGGTCGGGTGCAACGTCTAATGTATGGGGTAATGCAGGTAACTGGGCATGTACGGACTTGCCTTCATTAACAGTTAATGCGTTTATTCCTGCAAGAGCTACGCGTATGCCTATAGTTGGCACACATTCATCTGTTAAAACAATTGAAGTTGAGGCAGGAGCTTCTTTAACACACAGTGGTGGAATATTCTCAATCGCTGGAGATATCATAAATAGAGGAACATTCTCTTCATCTTCCACTGCAACAATTAAGCTGACCGGAGAAAACAAGCAAAAATTGATAGATAACACTGGGTTTAATTTTGGTAATTTAACTGTCGATAAACAAGGAGACTCTGTTATCCTTGAGACCAAAGTTGATATATCGGGTGCACTCACACTAACAAGTGGAATTGTAAAAACTGATGACACCAACATTCTGACATTAGAAAATACAGCAAGTGCTACTCCAGGTAATGCTAACTCTTATGTTGTTGGTCCTATGCAGAAAATTGGTAACACTGACTTTACGTTCCCAATTGGTGCAGGAGACCGTCGGGCAATGATTGGAATTTCAGACTTTGTTGGGGCAAAATCTAATACAACCATGAAAGCACAGTATTATGATAGAAAATATAGTGAACCCGACAACGTGGATGGAACATTGCATCATGTTAGTGAGGTAGAGCACTGGCTCTTGCAAAACACTACAGCAAATGGTGCGAAATGGAACGTCACGTTATATACCGATGACGTCTCACTAAGCAATATTAATACTTTATACTTAACAGACTTAAGAGTTGCATATTTTGATGGTGTACATTGGACAGATAAAGGTAATGGCGGTACTTCTTTTGGTGCTAACAGTGGTTCGATTAAATCTGGAGATAATTTCTCACCAAACGGTTATTTTACTTTTGGATCGAAAAATGGAGATAATCCGCTACCCGTTGAGCTTATAAACTTTAAAGCATATTTGCATAATGGACAAACTCTCCTTACTTGGCTAACCACAACAGAATATAACAACAGCCATTTCGAAGTTGAAAGGTCTGATAACATGATAGATTTTATCAAAATAGGCACTGTTTATTCTAAAGCGCAAAATGGTAGCAGCACCCAGGCAATCGACTATGCATATACAGATGACACTCCTATAGCAGGAACGAACTACTATAGGTTAAAACAGGTTGATTTTAACGGTTTATACTCTTATTCAAAAGTTGTAAGTGTAACATCAGATAGAGAAAATGGTCCATTAGAGTCAATAATAGTTTATCCGAATCCTACCACGGGATTAGTAAACATTATTGTTCCTGGGGGCGATGAGAATATCCATATTTCGCTATACAACTACAACGGAGCTTTGTTGCTTGAATATAGGCATGATCCGTCAAATACAATAATTGATTTAAGTCAATATGCCAGCGGATTGTATATGTTGAAGATTTCTAATGGTGAAAAACACATTGTTCAAAGAGTAATTAAACAATAGTTTTAGAAACAATATATTTTGGCAAAGCAATCTCAACAAACTGAGTTGAGGTTGCTTTGCTTTTTGAGACAATATCACTTTCTGATTTCAACCTTTTAACTTAATTCTCGTGTCTAAACTTCATATATTCAACCCAACCAATGAAATAGCTATAGCCGATGGGGGCAAAGGCTATATTCCATCAAAATATTTAGCTGAGTTTGAAAGCAATTTAGACACACTGCCGTTTTTATTTGCCACCCCTGATGATTATGTGTTGGTTGATAATATCCCCGATAAAAGTTGGCTTGAATCTTTCTCTTCGCGAGAAGTACAACTGCCTGAATTTTTGAAAAAAGAGGATTTGATATCATTAATCAAGTCCCAAGAAATTGAAATAGAAACTATTACACCATGGGGATGGAGTCCAAGAATGATTAAAAAAGTAGAAGATATAATACGATTATCGCCTAATATCGATCTCAGTTCCCCGAATTATAAATGGACACAGAAACATAAATCCATTTACGGACGCGAAACAGCTTTGAAAGCATTAAAATTCGTGGTACGAAACTATTCAAATCGCAAAATGTTAATATCTGACAACCTGTTTCCTGTGAAAGCGTGTACAATTGCTGAGGTTGACGATTTTTTGAAGTTAAATCAAAACATTGTGGTTAAATCTCCTCATAGCTCGTCAGGCAAAGGCGTTTTGATGTTGCAAAAACCTGTTTTAAATAGGCAAAATATCGACTGGATTTCTGGAGCCATAAAACAGAGTGGCTACGTTA
>DAOSIN010000329.1:0-2858 GCA_035366675.1 Salinivirgaceae bacterium
CTTACGCCGCAGCACTCAGACATTTGTTTGCGTGGTGGAGCGGAGAGACTTACGATAAAGAAACAGGGCTGAACCATTTGGCACACGCCCTGTGCGAGATCATGTTTTTGTTGGAGTTCTCGTATACCCATGTTGAGATGGACGACCGGCCGAAGGGGGAAGATGGCAATGACCGTAAACTGTAGTTCACTCATCAGCTCCGTTCCGTCTCTCTAATCCCCTGGTATCACTAACGGATTTAAATTACTGTACCAATGAATAGAGACAACCTTCAAGGCGGTCTCAAAAATAAAAAAGGGGTAAAACTATCATGAATTATATGTCTGCTAAAGAAGCTGCGCAACTTTGGGGAATTTCTCAAAAATGAAACCTTTTGTAAAATGGGCTGGAGGAAAAGGTCAGCTGATAGACGCAATTAAAAAACAATACCCTAAAGGACTTGGAGATACCATTAGAAAGTATGCTGAACCTTTCGTTGGTGGCGGTGCGGTATTGTTCGACATCCTCAATAAGTATGAATTGGACGAGGTTTATATTAGTGATACAAATGCTGAACTGATTAATACATAGAGACTAATTCAGAGGAGATGAATTAATGAGTGGATTATCAATAAACGCCACACACTACCAAAAACTGCAACAACAACCAATTGAGATCATGCAAGCTCTTATGACACATGAGCAGTTTATAGGCTTCCTCTGGGGCAACGTAATCAAATATACCCTGCGGTGCGGAAGTAAAGACGCTCCTGTAAAAGAGATGGAGAAGGCGCAACAGTATGCCAGATGGTACGTGCAGGCTTGTGAAGGCAAGACTATTGATCCGAGGGAGTGATAAGACATGTATGACTCAAACTATTATGTCGATATAATCATCAAGGATGGATCACCGCCAAGAATGCAAAATTTTATAGAAAGGCCTGTCGAACAAACAACCAACTCTTGCCTTAACTGCGCCCACGGATTCCAAAATAAAAAAATATACGGTGATGAGATCGTCTGTTTTCACGATTCAGATGACTATTACTATTTAAGGCACGTTAAGTTGTGCGCTAATTGGAAACAGAGAATTACAATGGAAATTCCGAGACACGTAACCGCAGGTTTGGGGTATTATGATCCTCAAGGTGAAGATGGGATAAAAGTCCATCCCAAACCAGAGATAGAAGCAGTAAATGAAAAAGCCCGTAAAGAGATTTATATGGTGTTTTATTTAATGGCGCAGTCAAAAAAGAGAGAGGCTATTAATGATTATATAACTGATATGTTCTCAGGAAGAATGAGGGTTCATGGGACAACACACTTACGAGAAAAGAAAAATAACGAGAAATAAAGGAGATGAATAAATGACGCTATATAATCGCCAATCAAAGCGAATTGAGAACAGGCTATATGAGTTTGTTGAAGGGTGTTTAAGAGATTATCACGCTAATATTAGGGATTTAAGAAGCAGAATCGAGTATTTACAGGCAATAGCCGAAAAAAGCCCATCGGCGTTTGATGATAAAGGGCAAGTACAAGGAAACGCTGAGACATGTCCGCTCCAGCGGACAATAGAAACAATTGATGATGATACAGAAGTTGCAAGACTAAGAAAACGAACCGAACCCATCACATACTTCCTCACCTTACTTGATCCCAACGAATATAAATTTATTGAACGGCGATATTTTAAGCTGCAAGCATGGAAAGATGTATGTATTGATCTGCATATTGAACCCACAACGGCAAAGAACAGATGGCGGCCAAGGCTGATTAAGAGGCTTGCTAAGTTGATGTTGGGAAAGATAGTGTAGACGAATTGTAGACTTTTGAGCCCTTTTTCCTGTTATAATTGTATCGTGGACGAATCCACACAGAACCGCTCTCTTAATTGAGGGCGGTTTTTTATTAGGGAAAAATCAATTTGCTGGCGGGCATGGATATAACTCCACCCACAAAATGATGATTAGATGATTAGTTGATATCCTAACCCGCCAGTTTTAATTTACGCACACCTCCTTCCTCCTCTCTCCCGAGATTTGGAGCTGGGGTGACTCAGCTCCATTTCAATAATTCTAATTGAGGAGTGATACGTTGAGAGTTCAGACCTTAAATTTATCACGAGACATTAAAAACATTGAGATCCTTCCGTTGTCAGATTTACATGTTGGCGATGCTTCATTCGACCGTGAGCTTTTTTTACGTTATATCCGATATGTTGAGGAGAGTCCAAATAGATACATTCTTCTTAACGGCGATATTCTGAACAACGCCACAAAGTCAAGCGTCAGCGACATCTACGAAGAAACTTTGAACCCACGAGATCAGATCAAGGAAACGGTGATAATGCTTCATCCGGTCAGGGAGAGAATATTAGGAATTGTCAGCGGCAACCATGAGAGGCGCACAGATAAAGAGGTCGGCATATCACCTGTTGAGATGCTGGCGGATAAGTTGGACGTGCCGTACTTCGGCATTGAGGTACTGTTAAAGTTTAAGTTTGGGTTTAATAAGAAAAAGGCAGACAGACAGCTTTATTATACGTTATACGCCACTCATGGCTGGGGCGGTGGACGCACACGAGGCGCAAAGGTCAACAACCTTGAAAGGCTGTCTCATATAGTTCTCTGTGACATCTACTGCATGGCGCATGTCCATGCACAGGTTTCGTTCCCTTCGATGATCTATACACCTGAAAGGCAATGCGATGTTGTTACTGAGCGCACAATGTGGTTTGTTAATAGTGGATCTTTTTTAAAGCGCGGGAGTGGTTATGCTGCGGCGAAAGGATGCCCGCCAACGGTGATGGGATGCCCTGTAATTGAGCTGTCAGGCACGGAGCATAAGGTTGTTGTGACGATGGGGAGGATATAGCA
>DAOSIN010000330.1:0-2853 GCA_035366675.1 Salinivirgaceae bacterium
AATTAAGTACTTGTAGTTTGAGTGGAAGGCTTGCAAAGGTTCGCGATTGGTTTTTATTATTAGCATGGACCGGTTGCCGTTATTCCGATTCGGAAAAGATAAGCAAAACTGATATCAAGAATGGTTTTATTACATTTCGACAACAGAAAACCAATGAGAAGGTTACTATTCCTATCCATCCTGGAGTGTTAGAGGTTTTAGAAAAATACAATTATCAAATGCCCAAACCCCTTAGCAACCAAAGATTCAATGAGTACATAAAAGAAGTTGCTAAGACCGCAGGAATCGATCAGATGGAAACAATAACAAAAACAGTGGGTGGAGTGCTTACATCAACCCAGGTGCCGAAATATTGCCTCATTGGAAGTCATACAGGACGTCGATCGTTCTGTACGAACATGTATCTTCGTGGCATACCCACCTACACCATAATGGCAATATCTGGTCACCGTACAGAAAAATCATTTTTGAAATATCTAAGGGTGAGTAAGGAAGAGCATGCAAAACTTATGAAACAAGCCTGGGAGAACATGTATTCAACCAATACTCGTTAATCCAAATTTTCAAACATAATTCACTCGGCCAAGTCCGGGTGGTCACTAAAGATGGGGAAACAATGTTCTGCTTGTCTGATATCTGTAAGATATTAGATTTATCAACAAAGTTTGTAAATCAAAGACTTGACAAGGGGGTTGTTTGAAACAACCCCCTTGAAACGGTCGAAGGGGTACAGCAAGCTTTATTCGTAACCGAAGACGGATTGTATGATGTCATCCTTGACAGCCGTAAACCAGAGGCAAAAAAATCCCGGAAATGGGTTACTTCAGACGTACTCCCATCTATCCGCAAGACCGGAGGTTATATTCAGACCACAGAGAAGGACACTCCAGAGACTATCATTGACAAGTACAAAGGGAAGAAAGCTCTCTTGGATCTGAAAAACCTTCAAATAATTCAATAATATCCTCAATATGCATCCCAAGAACACATCTCCAAGCCTGTTCTTCTACATGGCCAGGTATAAAAGCGACGTTTCAAAAGACGACGTGGCGATGGCCCTTAAACACATAGATCAGATCCTAAAGACAACATATACTTACATAAATCCTGACTGGACGAGCATTGACAGGGCGAACCGCAATGTTTTGGACTATATGTCTTCCCAAGAGCAGTAAACACTTTGAAATCCCTTTCGCACATAATTACTTCAAATGCATCGGTTAAGTTTATTACAGTATTGGAGATTGCTTTAGACTCCTTTATCTTGCCATATATCTAAATAGATATGTTTTATATAGCTCCCTTCTATTGTATCCGGAGGTAGCGGGTGTTGATTATTCATGTTCTTGATATATTGATCCCATGTAGATTGTGGCTCGGGTTCATTTGAAAAATCATTTATGAAGCAAAGATAAACCAATAACACTTTTACTCCAGCCTGTAGTAATTTCTTTAAGAATACTATTCTATTTGCTGTCTGATAATATTTTCCCATCCACACCTCATCATCGCCCAAAATTTGAGTTATGGTCTCCTTAATTATTGGACGATTAGGTTTATCTACGTTGGCTTTACACCCAGGGCCCTTAAATTCAGAGGTGTGACCTTTAGCTTCAACCAAAATCAAAAAGGAATCTTCTGCAACTCCTATAGCATCCCATTGAGGAGACTGTACTCCTTTAGGCCAGAAATTAAAATCAACATTCTCCAATTTTAGAAGTTTTTTCTTCTCTACGGGTAGATTATTGTTCAATTGGTATTCCTCAAAGTTTTCGGTTGCAAGTGGTGATATCCACGTGATTTTTCCATGGCCAATTTTGTCATCCAGCAAGTGCTTTCTGCTTTTCCGTATAATCCGACCACGAAAAATGTCATCGGTAAGATTGTTTACGCAAATCTGCATACATAGTTTACTGCCTCGATTAGCCATTTCATTAGAAGTATTTGACATTGCTTTATTCTCCCATTAGTTTATTATTTTCAATATCAGAACGGATATCATCAAGAACTTTCCCATTAAAAGAGAAGTATTTAGGTCCTTGATAAGCACCAGAAGCATTTCGCTTATTTTCTGGCATAAAGGTACCGACAAATGGAGATAGTTTATAAAGTCGGTTTTGATATTCTACTTTATCATCATCAGCAACCTTGACCTCTACACCAGTCGGAATGAAAACAAGAGTGGATCCTATAGGAATATTAACCATGCTGAATTTGAAACGAGGCCTTTGCTTCTTGCATTCATTCAAATCGTCAACTTTATTCTTATTCTTGGTATTACCAAGATAGACTTCATCCAACTCTGCATCCGGAAGAGTAGCCGCAATGTCTTTCAGTATATCCAAAGCAACCATCGGTGGAACATTGAAAAACTCTCTGTTTTGTCTTATTCGTAAGTCAGTAAGCCGGTCTATAGTCTTATGGACGAGTTTCTCAACCTCATTATACATGGCGGTTTTAAGAGTGCAAAATACTTCAAATGGCAGCGGTACTGCGGTGTTGTCCAGCTCCTTTGAGCGAACATCAACAGGACGGGAACTCTTACCTATCTTTACCCAGTCTTCCTTGAAGGACGGGTTCGTGAGGATGTAAAGGTAGCCTTTCTTGTTTTCGTCCATTTTGTTTATTCTTTTTCTCTGAGGAAGGTATTTTTTAATTTATAGAGTGAAACCCCTTTGAAAGTGAAGTACTTGGCTCCGGGTACTAACAGCGAAAAGGAAAGCCCTGATTCATAAGAAATTGCAGGGCTTTTATTTTTGTCTGCTGAAACTATGCTGAAACATTTCCTTTTTAGGGGAAAATCTTCTTTCAAGATCAACCCTAAAGCAGGAATATAGCGTATTTATTTTAAAC
>DAOSIN010000331.1:0-2829 GCA_035366675.1 Salinivirgaceae bacterium
CACTACTCATACACGTAACCGTTACCACAGATTAAAATGAAATAAAGATGAAACTAAATCGATTAATCATAACTGTCCTGCTAATCGGACTATTTGCATGTCAAAATTCCAAAAACAAAATTATAATTCTGGGAGAGATAACAGGCGAAATCCCTGAAAAAGTGGAATACACTAACCCGATAAACGGCATTTGTAACTGGTGGTTTACAAAATCAGTTTTCTCCGATTCACTCGGAAAGTTTCAAATTGAGATAACATCAGAAGAAGCAATATTCATCAAAATAAGGATTTCATACACCGAACAGGGAACACTAATTGCAGAACCGGGTAAAATCTATACTGTCCGTTTCGATTTGAATGATAAAAAGTATGCTTTTTCGGTAACAGACAAAAGCTCCATTGTTCAGCAAACTTATAACAAGCTTCCTTATCCAGAACATATTCAAGTTGGAGCAAGAGAGTTTTTACGCGACACAATAGCAACTAAAATTAAAGAAACAATTGAGCAAAGAAGAACAGCAGAAATCTCAGAATTTGAAAAAATGCTTTCAGAAGGAGTGATTTCCAAAGATGTGTTCGGTTTGGTAAAAACAGATAGAAACTGCTATTACGACGCTGTTTTGGCAACTGTTGCTTGGATAAAGGATTTAATGGCGATGCAGGGAAGGGAAAATGTATTTCCCAAAGATTTTAAAAACCTATGGGAAGAAACCTTTAAGCAACCTCTTTTTTCGAACCCCGGAATTGTGAAATCGCCGTGGTTCCCTTTTTATGCCGAGAGTTACGTTTATTTCCAGGAATATATAAATGGCATTTTTACAAAAGAAAAGCTGGAGATATTAAGAGAAACAAACCAGCTAGAAAAATATCGCGTAAGCAAAGCAAAAGAATATCTTCCGCCTGAAGTTTGCGAAGATTACCTGGCACATTATCTATACGAAGAAAGTTTTCAGGAAAGATATCAGAAGGAACTCATCGGGTTGTTTGATGATTTTAAAACCCAATATCCGGAAAGCGAATATTTCCCTTACATTACGCCGCATATTGATGAAATAATCAGGTTTTACAAAACGGCTGATTCTGAGTTCAGTGAGAAGACAAAATTTGTGGAAGCATATCAAAAGTTAAACACTTTATCAGAAATTGCAAAAGCTTTACCTCCTGGGAAGATATATGTTGATGTTTGGGCAACCTGGTGCGGGCCTTGCAAAGCTGAATTTGAGCACAAGGAGCAATTGAAAACATTATTGCAGCAAAACGATACCCAGATGCTGTACATTTCAATAGACCGAGACCAGGACTCAACCCAGTGGAAGAACATGATTAAGTTTTATAACCTTGAGGGTTTCCATTTACGGGCCAATAAGGAAGTTGAGGCCGAATTACGGGAGATATTCGATAAAGGTGGTTCAATCAGTATCCCATGGTACATTTTAATGGGCAGTGATGGAAAAATTCTGAAAAAACACGCAAGCCGACCATCTCAAATAGATGAGTTAGAAAAAGAAATAAACTAAAAATAACGTGTGGTAACAGCGGTTTGGCGTAATGGCAGGGTAAGTGGTAAATTGAACGTTAGTGCTTTTAATAACCATTTATGATTGGTTGACAGTGAAGTGCTTCTAAGTTCGCCACTACGCCAAGCTGCAAAACGTTAGTGGTAAGCCAAAAAAAGAACGACCATGCTGATAATAAGATAATTTTGGATAAATTTGCTTTATGAAAAAGCGGACCGACATATTGAACCGTATAACTGGCGTAGTTGATAAAACTGCCCCTGGCGCTGAGGTATATTTGTATGGTTCTCATGCCAGAGGTGATGCAAAACCTCTTTCAGACTGGGATATATTAATTTTACTTAACTCAAAGACTATTTCCCTTAATCTTGAGACGAAATTCATGGATGAGTTTTATGAAGTTGAGCTTGAGACGGGTGTGATCATATCTCCTATTGTTTACACAAAGAAGGATTGGGATGAAACCCGATTGAATACTCCTTTATATGAAAATATTAAAAAAGAAGGAGTTAGAATAAGATGACAGGCTCAAAAAGAGATTTAATTGAGTATAGGATAAAAAGAGCAAAAGATACTTTTTAGGATGCTCTTATTCTGGCTGAAAAGAATAAATGGAATTCTGCAATTAATAGGCTTTACTATGCAGCTTATTATGCCGTAATTGCGTTACTCTTAAAATCAGATATTAAGGCTACTACACATAATGGAGTCAAATCAAATTTTTCCGAATACTTTATCAAAACTGGTATAATCTCCAAGGATTTAGGCAAAATCTTTTCACAGCTTTTTACGTGGCGCCAAAAAGGAGATTATGATGATTTGTTTGATTTCGAAAAAGACAAGGTCTTGCCTTATCTTGAGCCAGTTAAAGAATTAATTGAAACTATCGGAAAAATAGTCAGGGAATAAATGGCCTACCACTAACAGCCGGTATAAGCTATTGCTGGTTGGAGGTTTGCGAATGATAGTTCATTTGATTAAATTCAGCTAACTTGACCACATAGCACCCTGTAACCCGCCACGCCCCATACCGCCAACCGTTAGCATTCAGTGGAAAAAACACTGACACAATAAAGCAACAGTAACAAAAACATTTAAAAAAATGAATATTCACAATTAAAAAAGGAGGGCATAACTGAGACACAAGAAAAAAGTTGCAAGTTGAAAGGAGCAAGTTAAAAGTTTTAGGAGTGACAACACTTTTAACTTTTACCTTTTCCCTTTTTACTGTATCAGCACAGGAAAGCGTTAACGCCACAGGCGGCAATGCTTCGGGCAGCGGTGGCTCGGTGAGTTTCTCCGTCGGGCAGGT
>DAOSIN010000332.1:0-2828 GCA_035366675.1 Salinivirgaceae bacterium
ATAATCTGCTTACCAAATTCTATGATATAGTTGAATTTTAAAACTTTGTTAGAATAGCGTTATAGCTAGTTCTGTTATTTCTCAACAAACATATCACTAATAATTCTATCGGAAATAAAAAAGCCTCTTTCTGTGAGTATTGCCGAGTTTTTTTCAAAAACCATATATCCCGATTTTTCATAACGCTCTGCAAATGAAAGAATAAGCTGAGCCTTATCTTCTCCAAACTGGCTTTTCACTTTTTCGAGATCTATTCCGTGGGCTGTACGTAACGATGTTAGTAATAATTCATTATATCTATCAATTGTTGACAGTTGTTCCTCTTTGTATATCTGACCACCTTTTTCATCGTACTTCATATATTCGTGTATATTGTCAATATTCCACCTACGGCTGTGAACGTTATATGAGTGGGCAGCAGCACCAACTCCTAAGTAAGGTACTTGATCCCAATAGTTTGAGTTGTGTTTAGATAAAAAATTTAATTTTCCAAAGTTTGATATTTCATAGTGGATAAAGTTGTTTGCATTTGCCCATTCAACTATTGTCATGTATTGTTCGTAACCTTCGTCATCGGATATTGGAACAATTAAGCCTTTGTTTTTAAGATTATCAAATACTGTATCTTTTTCGTACGTAATATGATATGCAGACAGGTGTTGTATGTTTGCCCTGTTTAGCTTGTTTAAAGTAGAATTAAGTTCATTGATTGTTAGTCCGGGGATTCCATATATTATATCGACGCTAATATTATCAAACCCAAATCGTTTGGCATGATCAATACACTGAAGAGCTTGCTCTTCGCTATGTCTTCGGTACATCAGCTTTAAGTAGTATGAGTTAAGTGACTGTACACCAATGCTTAATCTGTTTACAGGTGTTCGCGCCAACTCTTTAAGATATCGTGTATTTAGGTCGTCGGGATTGGCTTCTAATGTTATTTCAGCGTTCGATGAAACCTTGAAGGTGTCGGTAATAGTTTCAATTATTTCTTCAATTTGTTTTGATGTTAACACTGAAGGTGTACCACCTCCAAAATATATGGTTTCAACCTCGTCGCTAATGTAATTTTTTCTGTCTGTCAGCTCTGTTTTAAGAACATTAATGTATTTGTCGATAGCCCATAATTCAGTACACGAGTAGAAGTCGCAGTAGTAACAGCGACTTTTACAGAATGGTATATGAATGTAAATCCCCGACATAATTTTTATTATTAGCAAAAACAGTACCGACTTTACTATTATCTTAGACTAATTGAAATTCAACTCTCCTAGGCATCAGTGCTATATAGCTATAAATTAATATTTTACACAGTTATAAGGTTTGAGTTAACATGTTCGTCTTATATGTAAAAAACCAAGTATCTGTTCGTTTTTCGATCGATACTTGGTTTTTATGTTTATTAAATGTTAATTTATTTTACAGTAATGTATGACATTACGCAAACTGCAGCACCCTCTTTACCATCATAGAAGTATGCATTTATTTGATATATTCCTGCTTTCATACACGAGAATCCGCAGGCATTGTCAATTGCTCCGTCAGCCTTAAGGTTTGAAACTAACTTGTTTGCACCATCGTATATTTCAATAATCAGTTTTCCTTCGTACCCGTCGGCATTACAAGTGCTAAATTTGTATATGGTGCCTTTGTTTAATACAATACTGTTTTTTGTTGATGGTGGTGGTTTAACAGCACTTTGTGGCATTTTATATTTAAAATCTTTCAAATATGTAGCATTTCCAATGTTAAGCGCGCAGGAATTAACCAACTCATCGCTTTGTGCCATTGCAGGATTTGCCGATAATACTAAACCAATTATTAATAAGAGAAATATCTGCCTCATGGGTAATCTGTTTTTCTGAATTTTCAAATTTTTAATAGTAATTTGCTATTTAAATGTTTATGATTTCTTGTCTAACCTCATCAATTGATTTGATAATGTTGTCTAAAGTCTTTTCTGGCACATTGACATACGATGTTTCGTTTTGAATGTAAACTAAAATACCGTCCATTTCAACCTCTTTGCCTTCACCTTGCACGATTGTTTTTGTTACTCCGTCAAATGAGTCCAAGATACGTGAAAAGAGTTTATGCAGTTGCGCATATTGTGGATTGCTTTTATAGTGTGCAAGAATATCAACCAAATTTTCAACTATAGTTTTTTGTTCCCCAATTCGTTCGATTACTTCTGTATTTTGACGAGCATTTTTTATAACTTGTGTTGCAATAAACATGCCCTCTACCCACATTCCACAGATTATTAGTGCACTAATTTCAGAACGTCCAGTTTTTTGAAGATGAACGTCCATGTTGTTAAAGCTTGATACGGAAAGGTACATCAATGAGTCAAGATTTTCATTATTGGTAGCCAATCTGCGTATTGTGTTAAAATCAAAGAATTGTTGAACTCTCAGTTCTTCACTTAACTTACGTATGGCTCGCATATTGGTCATAACCGGACCTGTTTTTTTATACATATTTAAATATCCCAAGTCTGCACCAAAAATACCGAGATTAAGTGCTCGTTTAAAATCTGTGTTGTAACGGTCAACTGCATCTATGCTTGTGATATAGTTTTCATTGAAAGGTACTCCTGTTGCCTGTAGAAGAGCTGCCATTTCCAAAGGCGACGAAGATATGTTTTGTAGGATTTGCAATGTCTCTGTGGTTTCAGATGCTTTATATTCCATAGAATCCAATGCCTCGCTCTCTTCTACTATAGATTTGAAGATATCGGTATTGCTACTTGTCTTGTTTTTATTACATCCGCCACAACCGTATCCTACAATAGCGATAATTAATGAGTAAATTACGACCCGATTCAT
>DAOSIN010000333.1:0-2823 GCA_035366675.1 Salinivirgaceae bacterium
ACACGTGGTAACAATTGTACTTCAATAGATGCATTAATCGTTGCTAAACACAAAAATGGAAAAACTATCTTAATTCCTATTGAGTGGAAATATACTGAATGTTATGGAAATACTGATAAATCAACAGAAGACGGTAAAAACAATCAAAAAGGAAGTCAGAAAAGTGGAAAAATCAGATTAGATCGTTATTCTGAATTAATAAACAAATCCAGCCAACTCAAAATAAAATTAAAAGACTATAAAAGTTCAGTTTATTTTTTCGAGCCGTTTTATCAATTAATGCGGCAGACCCTGTGGGCAGAACAAATGATTGATGCAAAAAATAGAATAAATGAAAGCATTCATGCTGATGATTACATTCATGTTCATGTTATTCCTAGCGAAAATAATGACTTGTTAAAAAATGATTTAAAAACCAACAGAAGAAGAAAAGCCTATTCGAATGGAACGACGAAAGGAAGTTTGGAAGAAATTTGGAAATCATGCTTAACCAATCCAGACAAATACAAAATAATAACACCTTCTTCTTTATTGGCAAATATTGATAAAAACAGATATAATAATTTAATCAATTACCTGACTGCCAGATATGAATAAAACAAGAACCGCTAACACATTGAATATGGCAGGAGGGGACTTTTGCGGTCTGACAACTCAGACCTTTCGCCCGCTTTCCTGCGGGTCTGACACTATTTCTTTTCGGAGTCCCACCCGACCACATACAAGTCACCGTTACCTGCTATGTTAGAAAGACAACCAAAAGATGCAACAACATAGCTTGACATATTGATAACCAAAATTTGAAAACAGACGGTAAAGCATAAAACCGAAAAAATTAGCAAAAACATAAATTAAATATATCCAAAGTCTCTTATCTTTCCGCGTTGATTTCATCAGATATAACAGAAATCGAGAAATTTGACAACCATATACAAATCAAAGATTGGGTGATTGCCAATCCGCTATACAAAAAACTGAAAAAATCAAATCAGGGAGCTTTATTTTACTGTTTTTAGACAATAGAACTTAGCACAAACTTACAATAGTTGAATAAAAATGAACTTCACCCCAGGGCAACGCATTACCAATCGAAATGAGGATTTCATTGTTACCGATGTGGAAGAAAACAACGGTAAATGGATTCTTTCTGTGGAAGGTATTTCTGAATTGGTAAAGGCAAAGCACTTTATATTCGACACCAGCATCGACCATACGATTCGTGTGATCGATCCGACAGAGACCCGGCTGATTGCAGATTACGATCAAGGATACCGCAAGACCAAACTATTCATCGAAAATCATATTCGCAATTCCACCGTTTACAGCAATCGCATAACTGTGGCCCACAAAGCTGCTTTCAACATGGCTGATTACCAGTTGGAGCCCACATTAAAAGCGTTTCAACTTCCCCGGCCCCGACTGTTGATTGCAGATGGTGTGGGTCTCGGCAAAACGGTTGAGGTGGGTATCTTCCTTGCTGAAATGATCAAGCGGGGCAAAGGAAAGCGAATATTGGTCCTGGCTTTGAAGTCCATCCTGTCTCAGTTCCAACAGGAGATATGGAATCGATTTGCCATTCCACTGGTGCGCCTGGATTCGGACGGGATTTCAAGAATCAAATCTGAACTCCCGATCAACAAGAATCCCTTCGACTATTACGATAAGACCATCGTATCCATAGACACCTTGAAAAACAATGCCAAGTTTCAACACTATATCGAGAAAACACGCTGGGACATTGTGGTTATCGATGAGTGCCATACTGTTGCTAACAGCTCCTCGCAGCGGGGAGGGCTAGCACAATTGCTCAGCACCAAATGTGAGTCGCTGATTCTTACCTCTGCCACTCCTCACAACGGAAAACCGGAAAACTTTGCCAACCTCATCAACATGATTGAGCCGCTGGCCATCAAAGAGGAGCACAATTATTCACGGGAAGATATACAGGAATACTATGTTCGTCGGTTTAAAAATGATATTGACGATGATGCCGTACGATCCAATTTTCAGGATCGTGAGGTGGTCTCTATCCATGCCCAGCTCAACGACGCAGAGAATGAGTTTCTGCAGATCCAGCAAAACATTAAGTTTGCAGCCCTGCAGAACCTTACGCCGGACGATATTTCCACTAGTTTGTTCGGAAAGCAAACCAACAACAAACAGAAAAAAGATTTACTTTTTGCCATTGGTCTGTTCAAGTCCTACATGTCATCTCCCGAGGCAGCGTTAAAGTCAATTGAAAACAGGATCAGTAAACTGGATGCATTCACAGAACAGGAAGGTATTGTGGAGCAGAACCGTGATGTTCTGTACAATTTGAAGGTGAAACTAGAGGCAATCATCCATCATAAGCAGGATGCCAAATACCTGGCATTTAGAAAGAAGTTAATCGACCTTGGCTGGTATGGAAGGAAAAGAGATTTCAGAATCGTTGTTTTTGCTGAGCGTATAGAGACGCTCAAAGCTTTAAAAAAGAAATTGCAACACGACTTTGATTTGGATGACAGTGTGATAGCCGATTTTCACGGCTCACTCACCGATATGGAGCAACAGCGCATCATCGATGATTTTGGAAAAGAGGACTCTGACTATCGCATACTGCTTACTTCGGATGCCGGTTCACAAGGAGTAAACCTGCACTACTACTGCAACCATATGTTTAACTACGATATTCCCTGGTCGCTGATCACGCTGGAACAGCGAAATGGAAGGATCGACCGGTATGGACAAACCAAAACACCCTTCATCCATTACATGGTAGCCACTTCCGATTTGGATGGTTTGAGGGATGACCTGCATATTGTCAATAAACTCAAAGAAAAG
>DAOSIN010000334.1:0-2806 GCA_035366675.1 Salinivirgaceae bacterium
CAACCTGTATTTGTTTGGCTTGATTGTTTAATTTACTCATATACGCAAAATTCAAACTATCAATAGGCAAAATTTTATACTCTTCGATAACACTGTCAATATAAGATATTTGCTTGTCAATCAATACAATTGCCTCTTTTTCTTGTCTCGATTTGCAACTTGTTAATGATAACAAATATAAGATTACTATATATGTAAATTGTCTCATAATTTTGAAAATGATATAATTAGCTTTTAGCGTATTCTGTCTATTGAACGTACCAAATCTTCATCTTTTTTGATAGCTTTGTTAGCTAAATAGATGAATAGTATTGATATAAACGGAATTATTGTTCCAAATGATGGTTTAAAATTATTAATTGATAAACTTAATATTACAAATATCACTGCCCAAATTAACCAATAAGCAATGGCTAACTTTCCTATTTTAATCTGCTTAACTCTATTTTTGTACATAAATATTTGCACAAATGGCAAAATAAGGCATGGATAAAAAATCAGATGTAAATACCATTTTGTCGAGCCCTCTATACCTGTAACAAATATTAAACCATTTGCATCAATAGTTGACGCTACCGGAATAAAAAACAATATTACACCGCAAATTACAGCAGCTAATAGAAATAGTGTTTGAATACGTTGAATCATTTTGAAAAGTTTTTAATAAGTAGTGCAAAGATGTGAATTTTTTTTCTTTTTTGTTGTTACAATCTGTGTCTATTCAAAAGATTTATTATCTTCGTAACATGAAGAATTTTATTGGCTTTTAGCTCTTAACTTTTAACTATTTGTAGAGACGGAGCATGCTCCGTCTCTACTTTATAAACTTTTAACTAAACTAATTATGAAAACAATAAACAAAATTATTATTCCATTATTAATTGGTGCATTACCGTTCCTCTCAAGTAGTTGCAAAAATGGTAATGGAGACGATGAAGTAAACGGCAACGGTACAATTCTTCCAGAGGGTAGTTTTATTGATACTCGCGATAGCAATGTTTATAAATACGTAACTATTGGCGAGCAAGTTTGGATGGCAGAAAATCTGCGTTACTTGCCAAGAGTGGCTGGTTCTGGGATGGGTTTGGAAACAACACCGTATAGTTATGTTTATGATTATAACGGAAATAGTGTGGAAGAAGCCAAAGCAACAGCCAATTATACAACTTATGGTGTTTTGTATAATTGGCTTGCAGCTATGAATGGAGATACAACCAGCGATGCTAATCCAAGTGGAGTACAGGGAGCATGTCCCGAAGGCTGGCATTTGCCGAGCCAAGCTGAATGGCAGCAATTAATTGATTATCTCGGTGGAGAGGAGATTGCAGGCGGTAAACTTAAAGAAGCAGGAGAAACTCACTGGAACAGCCCAAACGAAGGTGCTACTAACGAAACAGGCTTTACAGCACTTCCAAGTGGTTATCGCGGTTACTGTGGGAGGTTTAAAGGTATTGGCAACATGGGTTTCTGGTGGAGTGCTACATCGCAGAACTACTCAGAAGCATGGACTTTTAGCATGATTTACGATTATGGACGAATTTACAGCAACTACTACACTATGGAGGATGGTTTTTCTGTCCGCTGTGTGAAAACAATTAGCAATTAACATTTATTATGAATGAGATAGGAAAGCATACCCCAGAATTATATAGTGATGTTTGTAGGATTATAGAAGAGACTCGCGCCAGTTTGGCTACTACAGCGAATGCCGAGGTGTGTTTAATGAATTGGCAGATTGGTTTACGTATCAAAAATGAAATTTTAAAAGACCAACGTGCTGAGTATGGTTAGGAAGTGATAAAGAATTTGGCTAAACTTCTTACCGAAAAATATGGTAAAGGCTGGAGTTTTTACAAATTACAACATTGTGTACGCAGTGCGTACATTTTTACCGAAGACGAGATTATGTACGCAGTGCGTACACAATTAACTTGGACACATCTGCGTTTAAACTACAATTTTATATTTATGGGTTTATAAAGTTTATTTCAAAAATTATACGTTATAGGCAACTAAATTCTAACTTTCAAAAATAAAAAACAATGACACAAAAACTTTACTCTTACATTTTACGACATGATGCTGGATCCGCACCAAATCCGTTTTGGGGAACTTGTACACTGACAATTTGTAAACCTGATATTAGGCGTGTGGCAAGCGTTGGGGATTGGGTTGTTGGAACAGGTTCTAAAAATTCACGACTAAAAGATGGTAAAAGTTACGACTTTTCAGACAGCGTAGTTTATGCTATGAAAGTGACCAAAAAACTTACGCTTGAAGAATACGACAAATATTGCCGAGAACATTTAGTAAATAAAATACCAACTGTGTCTAATCACGACTATCCCTTGTGCGTAGGAGACTGCATTTATGACTATTCAACGGTAAATCCTCCTATTTTGAGAAAAAGTGTTCATAATCAGGGAGATGTAGAACGAGATTTAAGCGGAGGTTTTTCACTTTTATCCGAACATTTTTATTATTTTGGTGAAGAGCCGAGACCTTTACCTCAAGAATTAAGACATATTATTAAAATAGGACCAAAACATAAAGTGATTAATGACCAAGAGACTATTAGAAAATTTGAAGAATGGATTTCAAAATTCACTAAGAATAAACTTTATTCTCAACCACAATTGAAATTTGAGTTTGACAAAGAGTCTTCAGATAACGGTATCTCTAAATGTTCGTCATGCAGTCTTGAAGATTAGTAACTATAGTCTATTATATAACTAAATTGCAATAGTTTGATTATTAACACGTTACATTTTTCTTTTTCAAACTTAGTACATGACAAAAAATATTA
>DAOSIN010000335.1:0-2799 GCA_035366675.1 Salinivirgaceae bacterium
AAATATTAAATAATTATAAAGGTTTAACTGAAAGTTTAGTAGACATTAATGATATTCGATATCTCTATTGGTGTCATGTTAGAAATCGATTTTCAAATTAGCGGAACTTTTTCGGAACAAAACAGAAAAAGCAAATTAAGTGCCCAGGCCAAGATTGACTCGCAACCGGGGTTGCTCGTCGGACTTGATTTGTTGCCCAGGCCAAGATTGGCTTGCAACCAGGGTTGCTCGCCGGACTTGATCTCTCCCACGGGGTGGCTTACGGAATACAAAAAAAGTGAAGCGTTGCACGCATTTTTTTATTTCCTGACTGCCTTCTTTTGCAAGCAAAAGCGGCAGTCCGGAAATAAAAAAGTCCTGCTATGCAGGACTTCACTTTTTGGTATCTACGTGCCCAGGACAAGAGCACAAAATGATATTTTTACCACTTTATGCAAACGCTTGATTATTAGTGTTTGTGAAATTGTAATGTATTAAAATATAATATGTTGCAATAGGTAAAAATATTTCAATTTATTCCATCTATTTTCAACATATTTCAGTTAAGTCGGGGAAAAATATTAAAAATCCCCGACCATTTATTGTAAAATCCCCTACCTGTTTTTAACTTTGTTTTGCACACAAAAACATACTCATTATGGCTACAATTATTTCGTTACTTTCGAGTAAGGTAGACAATTCTACGGGGAAAGCGGAAATTTCTGTCCGGCTTCGACATGGAAAAAACATTGATCAACAATCCGGAACATTTATCTATTTGCTCCCTGATTTTTTTTCCAAGGGTAAGATTGTGATTAACCAAAGAATCATAACTCAAGAGGTAAAAGAGGCACAGCACGCAAAATGGAAACTGGAGAATTTAATCAATTACATAACCACTAGCTTTCAAGAGGAGATTGCTAATGGCAAACTACCGCGAAAATGGCTGTATGATACTATTGATAAATATACTTTTCCAGAAAAGTACGAGGTAAAAAAGGAAATCCTGAAGGTTTCTTTCTTTGACCTTTTTTCTGAATATATTCAAACGCAGAAATTCAGTCAAAGTCGAATAAATCATTTTATGGTTCTTTATCGTTGTCTAAAACGTTTTGAACTATATAACTACCTAAATCTTGACATAGATACTATCACAAGTAAAGAGCTCAATAACTTTAATTCCTTTTTAGCTAACGAACATAAATTGTTTGCCCCTGATAAAGATGGAATATTGAGGCCAAAACAGTCATACAAGAAGATTTATGAAACATTCCAGGAACGCAGGATTCCCCAAAAAAGAGGTGACCACTATATTTCCGGTCTTGAAACCCTCCTTAAGACCTTCTTTCTATGGTGTATCGAAACGAAAAAAACCACTAATAATCCATTTAAAAGTTATTCTATTAAATCCGTTGAATACGGAACGCCATATTATTTAACCCTGGAAGAAAGGGATAAAATATACTCTACGGACTTAACAGCACATCCCCAGATGGACATACAAAAGGATATTTTCATTTTTCATTGTTTTATAGGATGCCGTGTAAGCGACCTTTTGGTAATGACATATGATAATATTAAACTTGATAAATACGGGAAATATGTGGAGTATATGCCCCAGAAAACAATTGATGAAAGCGCAAAAGTAGTGAAGGTTTATTTAAGTAAGACAGCCCTTGAAATACTCGACAAATACAAGTCGAAGGAAAGAAAAAGTCTCCTTCCATTCATATCCTCTCAGAAATATAATGACTATATAAAGAAAATTTTGCACGCTTGCGAGATTGACCGGAAGGTAACGATTCTTAATCCTACTACAGGCAAATCAGAGCAACGGTGCATTGCAGACATTGCATCATCACATTTAGCCCGCCGGACATTTATTGGAAACCTCTACAAAAAAGTCAAAGATCCTAACCTTGTGGGGAAGCTGTCTGGACATAAAGAGGGAAGCAAAGCATTTGCGCGATATAGGGATATTGATGATGAAATGATATGCGATCTCACTAATCTCTTGTAATAGACTAAAGAGTTAAAATGAAAGCAGATTTTTACTAATCCCAATCCCAATGTATGGTGTCGGCTTGATTACATTCTGCTGTATTGAGATGCCGTAACCGGCTTGAATACCAAGCCCCCACCTCCTTGTTTTTTGTTTTTGCTGTATGTTTGTTGAGGTGATTATTTGCTGGGTGTTTCTGTAAATGTGTATGCTGTCCAGCTCCGGTCGATATCCGGAAATCCACGCTTGGTAATTCTTGTCCTGATAAACCCTTTGTTCCTTGGGAAGTTTGAGGTAAATGGTGTCTTTTATGTGGACGGTGTCTTTCACCTCAACAAGAATAGTATCAATGTACCTTATTATTTTAGGTATCGGCTTTTCTATTCTGAGAGTGTCGTGCAGGTACAGAGTGTCTACTTTAGTGACTGTTTTTAAAACTCTGTCACTATTTTTCTCGCACTGGACAATTTTTAAAATGCCTACTAAACAGAGGATAGAGACAATTATAATAAAGACAATTCTTATGTATTGTCTTGTTTTGTTGAGGTTAATCATAGTTGTGCCTCTTTGTATGATTCGTCATATAGTATCTGCTGTCTCTGTTGTCCACTAGCTTTAAACGATAGATGAAGGAATGATTTATAAAGAATCATTTGATCAAATGGTAGCCCATGTCTTACAACAATTTGTGCAAGATGCAATACTTCCAGGGCACCATCACAATATATATCGGAGGCTTCGCCAATTAGGTGTTGGGAATTCTGGCACTGTCCAGGACTTTGTGTAAATGATAATTGAGTTTTCATGATTACAACAGC
>DAOSIN010000336.1:0-2793 GCA_035366675.1 Salinivirgaceae bacterium
GCTAATCATGTAAACGTTAAATTATATAAAAAAGAAATAGATATTAACAATAATGCTGATATAGACGAAATTATTGGCGTTAGTGTTACTAACGAAGAAGGTCAATATTATTTTGAAGATGTTCCAGTAAACGCAAATATACAGGCTTTTGTAACAAGCTTTGCACATCAAAATTGGACAGCATTTGAAATAGAAACTGATAGCTACCAAACTTACAATGTTAATTTTATTGTTAGTGGCACAAGTGTTTATCCTGATTATACAACAATGATTGAAGATGTCCAAATTCAAAATATTGAATTTAGCGTTTTTCCAAATCCTGCAAACGATGTGTTAAACATAAATTGCGATATTGAAAAAGCTATTGTACAAATTTTTGATATAAGTGGAAAACTTGTAAAAACAGAATTAGCTTTCTCAAATAGTGAAATAAATATTTCTGAATTAGTTTCTGGAACTTACCTAATTATCTTATCAGCAGAAAACGGTAAAACCGGAATTCAAAAATTTGTAAAGGAATAAACTCAGTTAAAAATTCAAAACGATGCACTGAACGTAGTTGAAGTGTTAAAAGTCGAAAGCAGTTTTATGTTTGGTTTTTCCGCTCGCTCGGATTTGCAATCCGAGTGCTTGGTAATGTTACACTCGGATTATAAATCCGAGCGAGCATCTGTGGTGTTGGAAGCGAGCAAAGCGAGCATAATTCTTAATTATCGGGTGTCGAGCGAAGTCGAGACACAATTCTTAATTCTTAATTTTTTTTTACCATTTAAAAATAAATTTATGCTTTAGATTTAATAAAAAACTTGTATTTTTGCATAATGTTATTCATTGAGTTATATCATTGTCTGATAAAACTTTATGGATTCAAAAACGACAAATTCGAGTGGATATGACACTTAAAGATATTATAAAACTACCCGAAGGCAGACGCTTGGAATTTAAGGAAGTGTTACCTGAAAATGCAGAATTGGCTAATACTATTATTGCTTTTGCTAATGATGCTGGAGGGGAATTGTATATTGGTATTAGAAATAATCCTAGAGAAATTGTCGGTTTGCCCGAAGATGAGTTAATAAAAATTGAGGAAAAAATAAGCAATGTCGTTTATGACCGTTGCTATCCTGCTATTTTACCAGAGATTACCTTCCTCTCTGTAGAAAATAAACACATTATCAGAATAACTATTTATAGAGGAAGTACACCGCCATATTATTCGAAAGATAAGGGTAAATTGAAAAGTACATATATTCGTGTCGGTTCTTCAAATCGTTTAGCCGATGAAGAAATTATTTCTGAATTGGAGCGTCGAAAACGAAACATTTCTTTCGATAGTGAATTGATAATGGATAAGCCTGTTAGTGAGCTGAATATAGAGGCTTTCAAACAAATGTACAACGATAAAACAGGCGAGATACTTGACATTCAGACACTGCAGAAGTTGGAGCTTACTAAAACAGTAAACGGAACAAAATTTCCAACTATTGCTTTGGTTTTGTTTTCAGACGATATGCTTCGTACATCTATTTTTCCTTTTGCTAAAGTTGAGTGTGCCCGTTTCAAGGGAATGGCTTCAGAAGAATTTATTGATCAAAAGAGTATTGTGTCCAACATCGCCTCACAAGCTTAAGAAGCCTATAATTTTGTGCTACGGCACATAAATAAAGGAGCAACTGTAAAAGGAGTTTATACTGTTTCACGGTGGGAATATCCTGTAAAAGCTATTCGTGAAGTAATAAGGAACGCTATTGTGCATCGTGACTATGCGCTTACTGGAAAAGATGTGAAAGTGGCGGTGTACGATGATATGATAGAAATTACAAGTCCTGGACTTTTGCCTCCTTCTATTGATTACTCAGCAATGGAAAGTCGCCAAAGTGATGCTCGTAATAAAATTATTGCTCCTGTTTTTAAGCGTATGGGAATTATAGACCAATGGGGAAATGGACTGAAACTTATTGCTGACGAATTGAAAAAATATCCTCAAATTGAATTTATTTGGAAAGAGTTAGGACTCTCTTTTCAGGTGCAGTTTATCAAATTAGATTATAGTTCAAAGCAAGAGTTAAAAGTAGATTATGTTTCAGAGCAAGACTTGAGGCAAGAGTTAAAATTGGAGCAAGAGTTTAAGCAAAAGTCGGGGCAAAGCTTGGAATTAGAGCAAGAGATGGAGTTGGATGCAGAGCAGAAGTTAGCCTTAGAACAAGAATTAAGGCAAGAGTTAGGGCAAGACTTGAGGCAAGAGTTTGAGCAAAAATCGGGGCAAGGCTTGGAATTAGGGCAAGAGATGGAGTTGGATGCAGAGCAAGAGTTAGCCTTAGAACAAGAATTAAGGCAAGAGTTAGGTCGTGAATTAAGGCAAGAGTTAAAAAAGCAAACAAGATATTCGGAGGTACTTGAAAAATTAAGCGTTGTTGCTCTTTCTCGAAAAAAAATTTCAGAATCGTTAGGTGAAAAACGAATTTCAGGAAGTTTAAATAAAATTTTGAAAAAACTAATAGAAGATGACTTAATTGAACATACAATTCCAAACATTAAAAATCATCCCAACCAAAAGTTTAGAATAACAAATCGTGGAGTTGTATTTCTAAAATTGTTAAATTCAGTTAAAAGCTAAAAGCAGCCTGCAGGCTCGACTTCCCTTTGCGAGCAGAGTGAGCTTGCGAACTCTGCGAAGCAATAGACGCGTCAGCCTCTTTTAACACTTCAACTACGTTCAGTGCATCGCTTTTAACTTTTAATACTAATTTGCTTTCTATTATATAATTTGTTATCTTTGCAAAAAAACATTAT
>DAOSIN010000337.1:0-2792 GCA_035366675.1 Salinivirgaceae bacterium
TTGGACACTTCTGAGCCACCTTACCACTTTTTTGTTAAATGAGACTTTTGAGACACCCTCTACTTTCTCATTGTATCTTAAAAAAGGGTGTTGCGAGTAGGAATTATTATTCATACTAAGCACACCCTTTTGTTGAATATAAATATATAGGTAAAGAAAATGAAAAAACATGAGCTTTGTTGTCTTCAGCAGTAATATCCAACTTCGGCTGTCAAACAAGCAACTTGATATTAGATTGAAGCTGAAGAGTCTCATTCCTTACTGTTTAAAAAGCTATGATTGTAGTTTAATTTTGTTTATTGGTATATACCATTCTATCAATATTTTTTAGAGCTTGTTCCTTTACCGACTGTGGAATAGGCGCATAATGAACTTTTTCGGTACTTGCCTGCACCTCGTCTGACAACATGTAAAGTAGCAATGATTTAAGAGCTTCGGCTTCCGTTTCGGTACGTTTTCCATTGTTAAGCTCTTCATAAACAATAATCCATGTGAACAAACTAATAGGATAAGCACCCGGTTCATGCGAGTTGGTTATCATGCAGCGTGAGTCTTCGGGGATATCGGTATTTGCAGCAATCGAAATAGAGTTTGATGTAGGTGTAATAAACTCACCATTATCGTTTTGAATGCTTGCAAAATTAAGTTGTTGAGCGAATGCATATTCAGAACCAATATATCCGATGCTTCCATTAGTTTTGCTAAGTATGCCAGCAACACCGGGGTTTCCTTTAGCTGCAATACCTACAGGGAATGAAATTGATTTGTCGCTACCAAATTGTTGTTTCCAATCGCTATTCACTTTAGTTAAATAGTCGGCAAAGACGTAAGTTGTACCGCTACCGTCTGAGCGATGAATAGGGGCAATCTCTAAGTGCGGAAGGTTAATCCCCTCGTTTATAGCCTTTATCTGCTCATCGTCCCAAAAAGTTATCTTGCCCGAATAAATTTTGGCAATTAAATCACCTGTTAGTTTAAGATTATTTATTCCTTCTATATTATATGCTAAAACTACTGCACCCATACATGTAGGAATATGAATTACTGGAGGCATATCTTTCATCTCTTCATCCGTAAGATAAACGTCGGTTCCTGCAAAATCGACTATACTCTCTTTTAGACTCTTGATACCACCTCCGCTACCAATGCCCCCATATGAAACAGTGTTGTTTGTAGCCTCGTAGTATGATTTGAATGCCATTAAGTAAAACGGTTGTGGAAATGTTGCTCCTGCCCCTGAAAGGGTTACTGTGCCACTGTTTTGACAACTTAAAGCAGCGAAACCAAAGGCTGCTAATAAAATAAAAACTGTGTTTCTTAGATTCATTTTCTTTACTTATTATTTATTTAACTTTACCAAACACAAAGTAACCATGACTAAGTTTCATTTCAGTTACGGAATTGTTACGAAATTGTAACAACTCTTAACCGCAATTGTATTTGCAAATTTATAAAAAATATCTACAAATCATAAACTTTATTTATTTGCTAAAAGCTATGCTCAAAGCAGTTACTGTATATAATTTTCAATATGTTACCTACCAGTTTTGATAACTTATACCGATTGGACAGCTACTATAGTCCAAACTTCACTATCGTTTGTTTGGACTATGTATCTGTAACATCGGTATTTACAATTGTATAATTTAAAAAAAGATTGGACTATTTTTAAATTACAATTAGTATTGACAAGAAAAGTAGTATTATTGTGATTGTTAATAAAGTCACACATGGAAAGAGTATCTGATATGAAAAAAGTAAAAATATTTTTATTGATATTCGGGATTAGCGCAATTTGTTTTGTTGAAACGCCAACAAAATTGCGAACAGAGCAAAACAAGTTTAACACCGTATTAAGTGATAATCAGGGGGATTCAATTTCTCAGCAAAAAAACAGAACCCCGTTTGTTTTAAAGATATCTCCATTCCACATTATTCAAGGGGATTTTATTACAAAAAGTTTTTCGGCTGGCTTAAGTTTTGAGAAACCAATGAAAAACAGATATAGTTTGCATATTGGGGCTAGATATATTTTCACAGATAAAACAGATGATCTCTTTAACAAAAGATTTGCAGTCATATTCGTTGAACGAGTTAACGGTTTTGCCTTAGATGCCGAGCTAAGAAGATATTTTGGAAAAGAGAGGCTGGCGATGTCGGGTGGATACCTATCGGCAAATTTAAAGAATCTTTATACAAAGGCAGATATTGATAGCAAAACTGTGGACAGATTTTCTACAGCAGCTTTTATTAATATAGGTTGGCAAGAGATATTCAAATCGGGGACTGTTTTTGATATTGCCGTAGGGGTGGGGGCTAAATATGTAGTCTCTGCTTCTTCAACTGCTCTTTTTTATGATGAAACGAAACACTTTATGGATTTGGGTAAAAAGCCCTATCATTCAGGCTATGCCTTTTTCCCATTTGTAAATATTAACTTTAATTTGGGGTATTGCTTTTATAAGGGGAATAGGTAAGAATGTTCTGAAAATCAAGCGGATAGGTAAGATCTGGCACTCCATTAAATAAAGGAGGTTACACGGAAGCAACCTTTTCTGTCCCTTAAATTTCTAATTTTGTCTCGTACTGAATTGTTGTGTTTGATAATTAGACAGTTATGGGATGTAAAACTTGTTCCTTATTTTATTTAAAATTCTCTTAATTTCTGAACAGTTGTTTTTTATGACAACCCAATAGTTCCATCTTGTATTTGTTAGGAGTTTGGTTTAATCGAAAACCGCAGACTCTCTTCAACAGAAGTAAACTGAAAATCAAGCATTTGTCGAACCTTC
>DAOSIN010000338.1:0-2783 GCA_035366675.1 Salinivirgaceae bacterium
CCGTAGAACAGGTCATTAAAATGATTAATGACAACAAAGTTCTCCTTCTAGCAGGAGACGAAAACGCATTGGATAAACTTCCAAAAGGTAGATGGATTGCCGGGACAACTCCCTACTTTATGAGCACAAGTGGAGGAAAATTTAGCAAAAATTTAATTCATGTTACTGATATTACCGATATCCAAGAGAATTTTAAAATTGTAAACTACAACGAAGAGAATATAAAAAATATAGTTGCTGATGAGTTTGAAAACGGTTTCACAATGTTAATATTACCGATATTTCAACCTGTGTGGCAACAATATGCACTCAACTCTCCAGAGTACGACAATATATATATGAATCCCATTGTTGGATGGGTTTCAGGTACTGATTTTTCTGAATTAGGAAAATCGACAGCAAAAACATACAACGGTAACACTAAGTCAGAAACAGATGGAGTTGCCATGCACGTAAAACTTCCTAACAATTTAGTAGCCCGCACTGAAATGATTAACCTATACAAACCAGGTAGTGGCGATAACATAACCTTCCCCAATAAAGGCTTTGACAGTAGCGTTTGTACTGTAAACGATAAAGAACAATCTCTTTATGATTATTTTACTTCAATTAAATCAGACGAGAGACTTCCCATAGTGGCAAATTACTCTGGAGCACATATTAACACAGGAATAGTATGGGATAAAGTGACAAAAAATGCCATTCTTTTTGCACCTGTTTTCCCAAATGTCAATTATCGGATTGCTCAAAGCTCAAACATCAATTATGAAAGAGAGTTTGAAAAACGAATAGCTGCTTCAGGCAAACAAAACATTATATTCTCTTGTAATCGCCTGATGAATTATTTTACTTTCAGACTTGAAGGGAAAAAACTTAAAGGAGTTAGTGGACCTGTAACCTTTGGAGAGATTGCATATCATCTTTTAAATCAAACATTTGTTTATCTTGTAGTCGAAGATAAATAAAGCTATTTTTAGTTTAAAATATAAAAATCGATATGGACTGTCTAAAAACAAAGATAATCTCCTTTGTATTTTGTTAATATCTAATCAACTAATTTATAACTATTTTTACTGAAAATTAACATCATAATTATTACTTTTGTTAAAAAATCAGATACACGCATTTTACTATTCTTATTTTTTGATCATACTCAATGAATGCTATTGACATCTTTATTGCAATACCTTTATTATGGGGAATGTGGCAAGGTTACAATAAGGGATTGATCTCAATATTAGCCACATTAATTGCACTATTAATAGGTGTTTGGGGTTCGATAAAATTTTCCAATATCATAGCGAATTTTTTATCAAACTCTTTTGGCTTGGTTTCAGAATATAATTCAATAATCGCATTTTCAATAACCTTTATAATAATTGTTGTCGTTGTACACCTTTTAGCAAAGGCATTGGATAAACTGCTTAGTGCCATAGCTTTAGGTGTTTTAGTTAAAATTTCTGGTGCTGCTTTTGGAGCACTAAAATGGGGCTTAATCGTAAGCATACTTTTGTCGGTCTACAACGTTATAAATGTTGATTATAAATACACCTCTAAAGAGACTATTGAAAAAAGTATTTTATATAAGCCAGTGGCATCAATTGCTCCATTCGTTTTTTCATATTTTAATTTTGATTGGTTAAAACAACATGACAACACACAACTTTTATCTACGGAAAAGCACAACTTATCAAAATAAGAAGCAATATGAAAATAGTTTGGATAAAATAATATAAATTGCAATGATTTGCAGAGTTAGTACTAATTAGCCTAAGTAAAGAATAAAAAATTATAACTAAAACATAAAATATTATGCAATTTAGATTTACAAGCAATTTACTTATTGTATTGATAATGTTAACACAAACATTAGTTGCGCAGAATAAAGAGAAAGCACCAGGACAAATTATTTGGCAAGAAACATTTGATCAAGCAGTTTGGGAAAACAGTGTTGTCGAAGGAGTTACAATAATAGACAGCCTCCCTGAAGGCTGGACATTCTTCTCCGATACAACTACAGCAAACAATTTTTATTGGCAATGGTCAAACGAAGGTCCTCGTGGACGACACACCAGTCCCAACGGAGGCACTGTCCCTAAAGACCAATTAACCCCAGCTGCAAAAATTAATAGCACAACTAACGACAATGGATTTTTGTTATTACCATCGGATTGGTATAACACAAATGACGATGGGAGTTCAACCTCTCCCGCAACTCCAATGAATGCTTACGTTGAATATGGACCTATTGACGTTTCAGAGTTTCCACAAGTACACTTTAAAATGGAATATTTTTTCAAACTATTAAAACCCGTAAACTCGGAAATAAGTATAATCTTCAGAGATAGCAGTAATTCAGTGACTATACCCATTGATTTTAATGAAAATATTCCTTCAAAAAATGCGGCTGTTGCTGATTTCAACCTAACAGTATTATTAGAACAGAACAATATAAACCCAGAACAACTGTTTTTCCGTATTTCACAAATCGGTATAAGCCACTATTTTTTCATGGTTGACGATATTAAGTTTTATCAACCTCTTGATAGGAATATACGCATACTTGATACATGGAGTGACTACCACGTTCCTGGAGGAAATAATTCCGAAGTTGACTTACACAGAGATTATTTTGGTGGTTATAAAAACATTCCATTATCTGTTGTTGACTCATTCGTTCAATTCAGAACACAAGCCCAAAATTTTGGTGGCATAGTTAGGGAAAACGTTTACGCACACACTATTATTAGCAACTTAGATATTGAGCAGATAAATCCTATTTA
>DAOSIN010000339.1:0-2782 GCA_035366675.1 Salinivirgaceae bacterium
GATATAAATAAAGAAAGTGGCGAGGTGTTTTTTGCTACAGATCTTGGCACAGTCTCTTATGTAGGAAGCGCGACCGAAGGAAACAGTGATTTTTCCGAATTGGTTGTATATCCAAGCCCTGTGCACAAGGATTATCACGGCTCTGTTATAATTCGCGGATTGGTTGAGAACACAACGATTAAAATAACCGATTTGTCGGGCAGACTTGTGTATGAAACTTATTCTAATGGTGGAACAGGAGTTTGGAATGTTCGCGATTTTGACGGAAATCGTGTTCCAAGTGGTGTTTACCTTATCTTTTGTGCATCTTTAGATGGCTCTTTTTCTGCAAACACAAAAATATTTGTAGCTGGTTATTAGTAGCTACAGTTTTTACAAATTTCAGGATAAATATCTCCATTTGAGAGGTTTTGCAGAAAAGTCTTTCGTTTCTTGCTTCCCCATGCGTTGTCGGTATTTGTTCCAAAAGGATATTTGGCGAGCTTGTCAAAACAACATGGCACAAGGGTTCCGTCTGATGTATAAACAGCGTTGGTTAAAGCACGCCAACAAGCAATTCTATCATTAGTTTTGTTTACTCTCCTATAAGCTTTCGTTTTAGGTAGCCATTTTGCCAAATTTTCTTCCGATTGATCATATATCTGCATTGTTTTAAACACAACTTTATCGGCACCCCATTTTAAAGCATTTCGTTTTATCCTTTTTGTGTCAAACTCTGTATGTATTGATAAAAGTGTTTGATATATAATTTTAGGAGTTTTTGAGTTTCTCGATTCTTTTAATACCCTTAAATTTTTAAGAGTTTCAGTTACCTTTGAAAAATCGCCACCTACTCTATACTTTTCATAAATAGTTTGTTCGGCACCGTCAGCCGAGATAATTAATTGATCGAGTCCTGATTCAATAATTTTTTCGCAATCATGGTAGCTTAACGATTGGGCGTTTGTACTGATTAACGTATAAAGTCGTTTTTTATGGGCGTATGAAATAATATCGAACCAGCTAGGATTGAGAAAGGGTTCGCCTTGAAAATAGAGAATAACAACCATGGCACTTTTGGAGTGAGTGTCAATAATAGTTTTTGCCATTTCAAAATCCATAAATTGGTTGTCTCTTTTTACCTTTCCCATGCCTGTAGGACATTCGGGACATGCTAAATTGCACACAGACGATAACTCAAGAGTAATTGTTATTGGCTGATTTTTAAGCTTTGGTAAAACTTTAATTTTTAGCAAAAAAAAGTTTACAGTTGAGAATACGGAATTGACGACCCTTTTAAAGGAAAATGTTCTTATGATAGAAAAAAACATCATCATGAATTATGTTTTTGCTAAAAACTTTAATTTTAAGGTATAAAAAAGGCATCCGTAAGGATGCCTTTTTTATGTTTATTGAAATAAATTATTGAATAACAATAGTTTTTGTAACAACATTGTCTATACCAATAATTTTAACTGAATAAACTCCAGCTTTATAATCCGACGTGTTAACTTCATAAACATCACTGTCGGCTACTGAGTTGTAAATTAATCGACCCTCAATGGAGTATATCTCTATTTTTGCTCCGTTAACGTTAGCAATAACAAGTTTTTCATCAGCTGGATTTGGATATAATAACAACCCATTTAATCCAGTCTCTTCAATTGACAAGTTGCTAACTGGCTTTGTTATTGAGTTTGAACATCCTCCGGGAATATTTTCTATTGTTAGAGTCACATCATAGATGCTTTGTTCTGTGTATAAATACTGCATTTCTGGTACAAACTTTTCAACAATTTTTCCATTACCCATATCCCAAATATATTTGGCGCCTTCTATAACTCCTTCTGATGAACTTGCATTAAAAATAACTAATTTTGGGTAGCTTTGATTAATTTCGTATGTAAAATCAGGAGTTGGTTTGTCAATTATTTCAACTAAATTGTTTTTAGTTTCGGTCAATGTTGTAACGCCGTCGGAAGCACTTATAGAGATAGTTTTCCCCCCTGGTGTGGAATATGTTACAGTATGTGGTCCATCGGTATTTGCCGTGGCAGGTGTAGCCCCTTCTCCAAAATCCCAGCTGATAGTTGTGTGTCCGAAAGAAAGATTTGTAAATGTAACCTCTTGTTCAACACATGCTTTTGTTATGTCAACTTCGAAGTCTGCGTTGAATGTTGCAGTTTCTCCTAAAACCCACATACCATCATAAAATTCGCCTTGGAATGAACCTGCAAAACCCTTTGTTTCACTAACCATACCAACGCTTGTAAATTGTGTTGCTGTGTAGTATTGAGCATAATCTTGCCAGGTATCACCACCATCCATTGTATATGAAATACCCATTTTGGGTGGTTGATAAGTAGCTCCCACAGAAACAAACATACCTGTTTTACCGGGAACAGCAGAGATATCAGATTCGTAAAAATTAGAAGGAGCATCTGTAAGTTCTTGCCAGGTTTCGCCACCGTCAGTTGTTTTAAATTTTCTATATGGATTGTTTTGAACGTATGCAAGTAATAGTCCGGTTAAGGCATCATCAGAAAAAGCAATCGATGCATTTACTGTTGCACCGGCATTGTCGAATACAAAGTGTTTAGTCCAATTATGTCCTTTGTCAGTTGTTTTGTAAACATATCCATTGTTGGTTGTCCACCATAAAGTATTGCCAACAGCCGTGTAGTGCCCAACTATACCATATTCACTGGCATTGACAGGAGCAGGGATGTTTGCAGAAGCAACACGTGTCCAGTTTTCGCCGCCGTCAGAGGTAACGTAGATTTCGTGATAGCCACTTGTTTGG
>DAOSIN010000340.1:0-2298 GCA_035366675.1 Salinivirgaceae bacterium
ATTATATAATGTATAATTTCGCTTAAATTCAAATAATGTAATTTATTTTATATTAAGGGGTAATAAATCACACATTTAAAAAAGAAATATTTATTTAAACTGAATATGAATTACTTAACAACCCCTACTCTTTGCTGAAATTTCGTAAATGAAACTTATCTTTGCTAAGGCAAAATAAATTTAGCATGCTTTAACACATAAACTATGAACCATAAGGAGGTAGCCAAAGTATTAAATGCTCGAATAATTACAGGAGAAGGCGGAGAGCAAACAGAGTATCAGTACGTATTCGCATCAGATTTGATGAGCGATGTATTAACAATCGATACCGAACATTTGATATTACTAACGGGGTTGGCTAATCTTCAAGCCATCAGAACTGCTGAAATGTCGGATATCTCGTGCATTGTATTGGTACGAGGAAAAAAAGCAACTGAAGATATGATTCAGTTAGCAATTGAAAATGAGCAAACAATAATTGAGTGTAGCTACTCAATGTTCAAAGCTTCGGCTCTACTGTATAATGCTGGACTAGAATCTTTATATTAGAAACAAATGCAGTTCGAATTCAAAATTATGGGGGGCGATTTTGCTAGTGCCGGTACAGCTTCGAGTGAAGTTAAAAAGGTTTTGAAGCAAATAAATATAGATCCCAAGATTATCAAACGTGTTGTGGTAGCTCTATATGAGGCTGAGGTTAATGTGTGTGCTCACGCCTATGCAGGTAAAGTAGATGTAAAAATCACACCCGAAGAGATAAACATAACCATAACGGATAAAGGTCCTGGAATACCAAATATTGAAGAGGCAATGGTTGAAGGATACTCAACTGCAACCCCTGCTGTACGAGAAATGGGATTTGGCGCAGGAATGGGATTACCAAATATTAAACGAAATACCGATAAAATGCATATAGAGAGTGTTGTAAATAAGGGTACAACTCTCAATTTTGTAAATTACCTGAGTAAAACAACTTAATTAACTTTTTGTAGAGGCGGAGCATGCTCCGTCTCTACTTTCAACTTTACAAACTTTTAACTTTTAACTCAGTATAATATGAAAGAACAAGCTTTCCATCACGCACTAAAAATCGATAATGAATTATGTTTTGGTTGCACACATTGCATGACAGCGTGTCCAACCGGAGCAATACGTGTACGTGACGGGAAGGCTAAAATCTACGAAAACAGATGTATTGACTGCGGCGTTTGTCTAACGGCTTGTCCAGCAAAGGCTATCAGTGTCGAACAAGATGATTTTCAAACAATATTTAACTATAAGCGCAGAGTTGCACTTGTTCCATGTATATTATTGGGTCAATTTGATACCGATATTGATATACGACAAATATCAGCAGCGCTTTATGAATTAGGCTTTACCGATGTTTATGAAGTTGAAAATGGCGTTGATTTTCTCGTAGATGATATTAGAGATTATATGACCGAAAACAGTGATACACAGCCTTTAATATCATCGTATTGTCCTGCAATAGTTAGATTAATACAAGTAAAATTTCCATCATTAGTCCAGCACCTTATAAAACGCAAACAACCACTCGACATTGCTGCAATCTATTATCGTAAAAAGTTAGAAGATGCTGGCGTAGAACCAAATGATATTGGAATATTTTATATCACTCCGTGTGCAGCAAAAATTGCTGCCGTAAAAAGTCCTGTCGGCGAAGAGCGTTCATCTATCGATGGCGTTATTAATATGGATTTTATATTTAATAAAATATCGTGGATTTTAAAGAATAATAAGAACTTAGATTTCAATAATATAGAGGCTTCTAAAATTCAATATCGCAGTATTCGCTGGCCCCTGACGAACGGTGAAATTGACAGATTCGAAGGACGTTGCTTAGCTATCGATGAGGTACACAACGCAATGGATTTTTTAGAAAAACTTGAAAACGACGAAATTACAGACATCGATTTTGTCGAGATACGCGCGTGTGACGAGAGTTGTGCAGGCGGGATACTTACAGTAATAAACAGATTTATTGCAGTTGAAGGGATTAAAAAACGTTCAAAAAGACAACGTGAAAGCCTGATGATAAATCCCGTTGAAAATCCTATTTTAGAGGAGAGAGAGTATTTACACAACAAGTGCATTATTCACGACATACAACCACGCTCTATGATGGCTATTGACGAAGATATTAATAAAGCCATAAGCAAATTGGAAAAAGTACGTCGCTTAATGTGCTATTTGCCAGGAACCGATTGTGGAATGTGTGGAGCACCGTCATGTCAATCTCTTGCCGAAGATATTGCTCAACGCAAAGCGCAAATGTCG
>DAOSIN010000340.1:2308-2774 GCA_035366675.1 Salinivirgaceae bacterium
TTGTACGAACACAAATGCAAAATCGTGGGGCTTTAAGTCAGGAAAGAAGTGTACAGTTAATGCGAAAAATTTGGGGTAAAAACTGTTTCGAAAGAGATTGTACAAAACGTGGAGCAAAAAATGCAAATAAATAATGAAATATAAATCAAACTTAATAATATTCAATTAATTATGCAAGTACAAGATATCGTAGATAAATTAAACCTTACTGTTTTGGCAGGAAGCAAGGGCTTAAATCGCGAAGTTACCGGCGGATATGTTTCCGACCTTTTAAGTGATGTTATGGGATTTTCAAATGAAGGGCAAGTATGGATTACCCTACAAACGCACAAAAACGTTATGGCAATAGCATCACTAAAAGAGTTGGCTGCAATTATTTTAGTAAAAGGATTTAAACCCGATGCGGATATGGCAGAGCAAGCCGAGGAAGAACAAATACCTATTTTAGCTACAGACGAATCAACAT
>DAOSIN010000341.1:0-2765 GCA_035366675.1 Salinivirgaceae bacterium
GGATTGTCTTTTTCATACGTAGCTATTTCAATGGCTCTGATTGCGCGGTTGCGTGTATCAATGTCGGTTGAGTTGTGCATTGTTTTTAACTCTGAAAGAATAGTTTCCAACTCTTCTAACGATTTGTTTTCGAGAGACTTCCTTAGCTTGGGATTCTCAGGCACATCAGGCATTTGATAGTTTTTTACTATCGACTCGACATAAAGCCCTGTACCACCGCACAATACAACGTTTTTGCCTCGTTTCTTTATGCTGTTGTAGGCTACGAAGAAATCTTTTTGAAATTGGTAAACGCTATATTTTTGTCCGGCATCTAAAATGTCTATCAGGTGGTAGGGAACAGCTTTCCCGTTTGAGGAATATTCAGAAATATCTTTTCCTGTTCCCAAATCCATTCCACGAAACACCTGTCGCGAGTCGGCACTGATTATTTCAGCATTAAGCCTATCTGCCAAATCAACTGCAAATTTTGTTTTCCCTGTGGCTGTGGGACCGGTTACTATAATTAGGTCGTAATTCATTCTCTAAGATTATGTTGATAAAAAAACACGTTCCGACAGTCGTATTTCGCGGATTCTTTCAAGAAGTTCTTTAAAATAGTTCATGGATGACCCTGACTTGAAACGTTCATCGTTCAGAGCGAAGCCCTTGATTATGTAGTCGCGAAGTCGTTGAGTTGCCCAAATTCTAAAATTTGTTGCAACATGCGATTTTATTCTATATCCAACAGAAATAATAGCATCAAGATTATAAAATTTTTGTTTTCGCTCAACCATTCGCTTACCTTCTTGTTGAACTTGTAAGAAATCCTTACAAGTTGTAACTTCTTGTAATTCACCTTCATCAAAAATATTTTTCAGGTGCAAAGTAATGTTTTGTGGTGTTGTTTGAAACAATTCAGCCATTCGCTTTTGCGTAAGCCACACTGTTTCATCGGTCAGTAGCACATCAACTTTGATGTTGCCGTCCTCTGATTGATAAATGAGCATTTTATTTTTTTCTTCCATATCAGTTTTCTTAGTCTTTTCGTAATACACTTTATTCAGTGAAAGCGTTATGGTTAACCGAATAATGTTTTAAAGACTCGAACTTGTCACAATTTGTGACCAGTTCAGCAAGTCATTCCTTCTCGCTAGCTTTTATTTCATTTATTAACAAAGCTTGTAATTCGTCTTTTGGCAACAACAATTTATATTCAGATACACCTATTGGTTTATTTACATCTTGTAAAGCAATCTCCACATCAAGACGGTCTCTATCGGCACAAAGAATAATACCAATAGACTGATTCTCGTTTTCGCCTTTTTCAAATTTGTCAAGCAACGAAAGATAAAAATTCATTTTACCCACATATTCTGCTTTAAAACTTCCAATTTTTAATTCGATAGCCACCAAAGAACGCAATCCTCTGTGAAAGAAAAGCATATCTACATAATACTCTTTGCCATTGTATTCCAAGCGATGTTGATTTCCTATAAAACTAAAACCCTTGCCCAACTCTAAAATGAAATTTCTAATTTTAGAAATAAGGCGTTTTTCTAATTCCAACTCTTTTATGGGTTCAGTAATGCCCAAAAATCCCAAATTATAAGTACTTTTGAATACTTCATTGGCATATTCGGCACTGTTTAATGGAAGTGTTTGATTGAAATTGTTAGTTGTAACTTGCGTTTGCGCCCTATTGTAACTATCCATTTTAATGGCATTGAGCAGCAAATCTCTGCTCCAACCTTTTGTTACCACTTCGTTGGCGTAAAACTCAACAGCAGGAAGTGATTGCACTTTGTTAATTAAGAGCAAATTATGTCCCCATGGTAAAACTGCGACAAGCTGTCGCAGTTTTGTATCTGCCTGATAATAACGCTCATAGAAACGCTTCATGTCCCACAGATTTCGAGGCGAAAGCCCCATATCAGGAAATTCATTTTTAAGGTCAACTGACAACTGCTTAACAACTCCGCTACCATAACCTTCTTCTAAATGTTTTTCAAAAAGCAATTTGCCCAAATTCCAATAAACAGAATTTGCAGTAGTGTTTACTTGCTTTGCTACCAAAGCACGAGCAACCCGAATCTCCGAGACAGCCTGTTGTAATATTACACTATATTCTGTTTGATTTATATTTAGTTCACTGCTCATAGGCTATTATTTTTAATAATTGAAATACAGGTATTAAAGTTATTGTATTCAACTTGTTGTGTCTGCATTTTCCTTTTACTGCGCCGTGCTGAGTGGTTGTCACAATATTTGCGACAACCAGTTCTTTAACCAATTCTCTCATACAAAACATAAGTTGATATTTATGTAAAATACCAACTTTCAAACTTAGCAAAATCTTTTAAATATTTAGTGGCGATTGAAAAATACCACCAAAATTCACCTTGTCTTAAGCGCAATAAAAACTATCTTTGCAATCAACTCATAGAAAAAGAGATGTTTCTGATATGATTGATTTTCAACAATATACTTTCCCTTCGGGTTTGCGTTTGATTCATCTTTCCGATAAAAGTATGGTTGCACATTTTGGTGTTGTTTTTGGTACAGGCTCGCGTGACGAGTTGCCAAAGGAACATGGCATAGCTCATTTTATAGAACATATGCTTTTTAAAGGTACAACAAACCGTAAACCGTATCATATTCTTAGCCGTATGGAAGATGTTGGCGGCGAGATAGATGCCTATACAACTAAAGAGATGATTGTTATCGCATCGAGCTTTCCCAAACAATATTTTAGTCGGGCGGTTGAGTTGGTTTCTGATATAACA
>DAOSIN010000342.1:0-2743 GCA_035366675.1 Salinivirgaceae bacterium
TGACTGAGCCCGAATATCGAAGTAACGCAGCAGTTGGGCACTTATGAGACACCGCACACATCATCTTTGTTAATTATTTAACACCCAATATTTTAGATATAATAGCTTGGCGAGTATATACGCCATTAAGTGCTTGATGGAAATAGTACGCTTTGGGATTTGTATCCACATCGGTACTAATTTCGTTAACTCTTGGCAGAGGGTGTAAAATCTTCATATTATCTTTAGTGTTCTGCAACATTGAGTTTTTTAGTACATACGCATTTTTTACCTTTTCGTACTCAATTGGGTCTGAAAAGCGCTCTTTCTGAACCCTTGTCATATAGATAATATCAGAGTATTGCAATGCATCTTCCAATTCAGTATGTTCATAATACTTTAATCCCTTATTGTTTAGGAACGCCTTATATTCTAGGGGAATTCTGAGTTCGTCTGGCGAAATAAAGTTGAAAGTTGGGTTAAACTCCGATAGTGCCATAATTAAGGAGTGAACGGTGCGCCCGTATTTTAAATCGCCTACCATGGCAATGTTCAAATTATCTAAAGTACCTTGTGTCTTGTAAATACTATACAAGTCTAACAAGCATTGTGTAGGGTGTTGGTTTGCTCCGTCACCTGCATTAACGATTGGAATATTGCATATTTCGCTGGCAAATCGTGCGCTACCTTCGATAGGGTGTCGCATTACAATCAAATCAGAGTAATTTGCTACCGTCAGAATTGAATCTTTTAAAGATTCGCCTTTTTGAACGCTTGATGTTCCAACATCTGTAAATCCAATAACTCTTCCACCTAATTTATTAACTGCACTTTCGAAACTCAGGCGAGTCCTTGTTGATGGCTCAAAAAAAAGGGTAGCAACAACGTACCCCCGCAATATGTCCTGAATTGGATTTTTTTCAAATTCGGAAGCGACTCTTATAATTTCTAAGTAGTCGTCTTTCGAATAATCTGTAATTGACACTAAACTTTTGTTCTTCATCACTTTAGTTATGTTTACTAAAACAAATATGCAACTGTTTGCTAATAAACATCGTCTTATTATTAGCAAGCAAATATCCTATTTGTTCAATTGTTGAATATATTGTTAATTCTAATACTGGCAGATTTGTTGTGAGAAAAACGAAAATGAAGGGAATAGAAAAACGATGCCTGATGTTTCTATATAATTTGTTTTGATGTGTTCGATTAGTAAATGACATCTAATTTCTCCGTCTTTTTTGTATTGTCTAAAATCTTACAAAGATAAGTTACTACTTTTAATTTTTACTATTTATTTTTCTAAATGTTTTGCGTAATTTTGCTGTTTACCACTTAGGGTTCACTGAAAAAGTTTACGTGCCTTTGCATGTTTGCGCAGTAATGATGAGTATTTAACTGGGGCGACACACTTAAATTTTTGGAAGATAGAAGTTACGTGGTGCGGGTTGCGAGGTGCGAGGTGGTGCATTTCCGTCTTCACTTCGACAGGCTCAGTGCGGAGCGGTCTTCCGACTTCGTGTCATGTAATAAAAAAGTAACATTATTTTAACAATTTGTTAACATTAATAAAATAATTCGTATATTTGACGAGGTTTTAAGTTTTGACAGACAACAGCTGTCAACATGGTTTTAAGGGTTAATAAATGGTACGAGGGAGATGAAAATCATCTCCCTCGTTGTTATCAGAGTATATACTCTACAAGTTTATTATTGTAACCTATTATATAATAGATTATTAAAGTCTGCCCTCTATAACTTTCCAGTCTAAAACATTCCAGAAGTTTTCAATGTATTTAGGTCTTGCATTTTGGGTGTCTAAATAGTAGGCGTGTTCCCAAACATCAATAACCATTAAACATTTAGTGCCTGTTCTAATTGGTGTTTCTGCATTTGAAGTTTGTAGAATAGAAAGTTTTCCTTTGTCGTCTTTAACTAACCAAGCCCAACCACTTCCAAAAAGTGTTGCTGCAGCTTTATCAAATTCAGCTTTAAATTTCTCTAATGAACCAAAACTTGAGTTTATGAGGTTCTCTAATGTTCCCGAGGGGCTTTTTTTAGGAGTTGATGATAGCTGCTCAAAATAAAAGGTATGATTCCATACTTGGGCAGCATTGTTGAAAATTCCACCAGAGCTTTTTTTAATAATATCAAGTAGCGACATCTGTTCAAATTCGGTACCTTTAATAAGGTTGTTCAAATTGTTCACATATGTTTGATGGTGTTTCCCATGATGGAACTCAAGCGTTTTCTGTGAAATATGCGGCTCAAGCGCATTTTTCGCATAAGGTAATTCAGGTAATTTGTGTGTCATAAAAAAATAGTTTAGTTAATTATACTTTAAATATACATTTTAAGTTGTTAAAAAAACTTTCCGGCGTATGAGCATTTGAGGGAATAAAAAGTGCGGTTTTCAGTGCTGCTCATAGTTGCATGTGTACTGGTACAGTTATGCGAGTGAGTCGTTAGGGTGCCGGAAAGTTTTATACTTTAAATATTTCGGGTAATTATACATATTGTCAAACATCTAATGTCTGAATTGACCCTCTTACGAATGTGCTACTGCACATTAACAGGATTACTCTGACTACCACTATTTCTTGCAATAAGTGTACCATTTTTATTTGATAACTATGCCAGAACTAAGTCAAATAGGGTAGCATGAGCTCAAATAATTGTAGCAATAATATTAACTTACAATGAGTTGTCTAATACCGATTGGACAGCTACTATAGTCCAAACTTCACTATGTTTGTTTGGACTA
>DAOSIN010000343.1:0-2740 GCA_035366675.1 Salinivirgaceae bacterium
GTAACGATGTAAGAGATGTTTTTAGATTAGAAGGAGATACGGCAGTAACGTACGAATTTTCAGTAGGTTATCCAATAAAATCGTTAACCCTTGCTCCAGAAAACCTGCTATTTATATCAACCACACAAGGCTTATATTTAAAAGAAGATACAATTATAAGCGATGTACCTTTGTTCAAAGGTATTGAAGTAAATCAAATTAAAGTTAATACAGATGGAATTATTTGGGCAGCTACCAATAAAGGAGTAGCATATTTCGATAAAGACAAATGGGTTTGGGACCAAAAGTTTAATTCTGGAGTAAACTCAAACATTACCCAAATAGTAACAGTCTCATCTGACGAAATTTGGTTCTCCACATTCGGTTCAGGTGTAGTTAAGTGGGATAAGGAAAGGCACTTCTTTTTAAATAGTGCTAACGGGCTACCAAATGTTTTCTGTACAGCCATTGTACGCGATTTATCAGGCAATATTTGGATAGGAACCGACGGAGGAGGACTCGTAAAATATTCAGGAGAACAGTTTTTACACTATCTTAAAATTGACAATCCACTGTTCGAAGCAGCGATGACAATAAGCCAAGATAATGCAGGCAATAAATGGATTGGTACTTTCGGGAAAGGTATTGTTATAATTGATAAAAACCAAAAAGCGCGAGAATTTGTTGGAAACAGTCAATTGCCGTCGAATGTTATATATAGCATAGCGCATTTAAAAGATGGACGTATTCTTGTAGGGAGCAGAGATTCAGATGTAGTTATTATTGAAAAAGATAAAAAGAGAGTAAAAACATTTTATACTCCAGAAAATAAAACGATTTTTGGAGCAATAGTTATAAAAGAAGATGCAAAGGGTCGGATATGGGTTGGAACTGCAAGAGACGGAATTTACGTGATTTCGGATCAAAAGGTTATGAGTATCCAAAAAGAGATTCCCGGTCAAAAAATCATGACAATTTCGATTAAAAATAGGGATACAGTTTGGGTAGGCACAGAAGATGGTGGAGCCTTTTCACTTGAATACAAGCAAATTGATGAATATTTTAACTCTTCCAATCCCTCAAACTTAAAAATCAATTACAATCAACTCCCTTTCACAAAGAAAAGTCTTGTTTGTGGCATTGATTATGACATGTGTGGCAATCTATGGGTTGGGACCTTTGCCTATGGATTATTTTGCGTTAAACCAGACGGAAATATCCTACAGTACACGACAGCAACAGGGCTTTTGTCTAACAACATTTATAGCGTATTAGCAACTAAAAACGGTTCAGTTTGGTTTGGAACCGACAGAGGAGTTTATCAAATGTTGTTTATGCAACAGTCGGAAGAGCCACACATAGTTGCCTATGGAGTAGAACAGGGATTTGAAGGTCTTGAGTGTAATTTAAATGCTCTGTTTGATGATTCCAATGGATGTGTCTGGATTGGAAATATTTACGGAGTATCAGTATTTAATCCTGAGGCGAAGCACACCTATAGTACTGATGTAAACCTACATCTTACAAATATAACAACCACTAATACAGTGTCAAGCTGCTACTATCCAGTATTAAATCAACCTACAGAAGGTATTACCCTTTCTTATGACAATAATAATTTAATTTTTAGTTTTAAAGCAATAGACACTAAATTACCTTCCAATGTGGTATATTCATTTTTTATGGAAAATCTTGATGATAAATGGATAAAGCCGAGTTCAACAAATACCGCAACATACTCATTTATACCACCCGGAAAATATATTTTTAGAGTAAAAGCAACTAATGGTGAAGGAGAATGGAGCAATAATGAGATATCAATCCCAATAGTTGTAAAACCACCATTTTATCAGACAGCTTGGTTTGTTGCTTTATTTATTTTGCTACTATTGCTTGGGATAGCATTGTATTTACGATATAGACAATTAGCTTTGATAAGACGAAACAAGTTATTAAAAGAACTTGTTGAAAGTCGTACCATCGAACTGCAAATTGAAACAATGCGTGTTCAACAACAAGGAGAAAAGTTAAGAGTTCAAGCAAAAAATCTATCAATGATGAATGCCGAACTCAAAAAATTATCAATAGTAGCTAGTAAAACTGACAATGCTGTTTTAATCGCTAATAAAGATTTAGAGTGGGAGTGGGCTAATGAAGGGTTTACCAAAACCTATGGATATACACTCGATGAGTACATAGATGTTCATGGAAGAAAAATTTTAGACTCTAAATCAAATAAAAAAATTGAGCACGTTATTGATGATGTTTTAACCAACAAAAGATCAGTAACTTACAGTAACCGAACTTTCAATAAGGCAGGTAAGGAACTATGGGTGCAATCAACATTAACACCAGTTTATGATGATAAGGGTAAACTTCAAATGATAGTCATAATTGAAATTGACATTACTCACATCAAACATATAAATAACGAATTACGAAAGCTCTCTTTAGTTGCATCAAAAACCGACAATGCGGTTATCATCATGAATAAACATGGTGAAATTGAATGGGTTAACGAAGGGTTTCATCGCATGTACGAAATTTCACTTGATGAGTTTAAAAATATTTACCGAACAACAATTTTTGAACTTCATGCCGATGCAGATAGTTTGCAGCGAATTAAAGAGCTATATGAAACAGATCAGACACAATCGTTTGTCTCAAAGTATGTTACCTCAAAAGGAAACGAAAAATGGATTCAAACAGTATTAACCCCAATAATTATATCTGGACATAAATATGAACAACTTATTGCTGT
>DAOSIN010000344.1:0-2738 GCA_035366675.1 Salinivirgaceae bacterium
TTCTGCCTACTCCCATATATGGAAGTCCCGACAAAGCCATGCCAAGATATTGTTGTCCAATAAAAAACGTATCATATCTAATAATACGGTTTAGAAATCCTTTTTGTGGTTTATACTTGCCATAACCAAGCACTATGTCGTAACCTGCATTAAAGTGGTGTGCCATTCTTGTAATCCAATCTTGCGAAGCCGGATAACAATCGGCATCGGTTAGTAATAATTTATCGCTTTTGGCACCTTTAATGCCAACTGTCAGCGCAAGTTTTTTCCCGTGGGTAAATTTATCATCTTTAACTATCACTGTGTATCTCAAACAACTGTACTCTTTTACAAGATTTTTCATCAAATCAAGTGAGCCATCAACACAAGCATCAAGAATTATGAAAACCTCGTAATTTGAATAGTTTTGCGATACGAGTTTGGTAAGATTATCAATTAAATTCTGCTCCTCGTTACGAGCACAAATTACCACAGAAACGTTACTATTTTTATCTTCAGTTTTTTTATGCCTATGGAGCGTTACTCTTAAATAGACAAAAAAGTAGTAAATAAGCTGAATAAATACAGCTACAGCAACAACAAAAAACAGATATAAACTCCAGTTTTGCGTAAGTAGCTGTTTACTAATATTTAAAAAGTCGAGCATAACTCTTATGAATTTGTTTACAATTTTATCAAAGATTTTTGAAGTTACAAAGCAAAATTGTAAGTTGTTGGTTTTTTATATAATCCTAGTTGTTTTATCAAAAATAAATTCATTTAATTAATAACGGAGTATCTTTGTTTCTCGAATAAATTTTACTTTACTAAAAACAACGTATGATCTTTTTTGACACACCTATCAGCTATTTCAAATTTGAAAATCTTAGCAAGTTCTCAGACCAAATTATCCATTTTATAACAACACGAAACCATTTGAACGACAGCAACTTCAGCATCGGACTTAATGATTTTATACCCAACAATAGGGTTATAGACAACAGAAAGGCTCTTGCTAATCAATTTAATTTAGAACTGAACAACTTTGTTTTTGCAAATCAAGTACATAGCGACAAAATAGCATTAATAACTGATATTCACAAGGGGTTAGGAACAATCAACCGCGAAACTGCAATTGCCAACACCGACGCTATGATTACCCATTACCCGAATATCTGTATTATGTCTCAATCAGCCGATTGTGTTCCTATTCTTTTTTACGATCCTGTGAAAAACGTTATAGCTGCAGCCCACGCTGGATGGAAAGGGACAGTTGCCAGAATTGCCGAAAATGTGGTAAAATATTTCGTTGAAAATTACAACTCCAACCCTACCAATTTAGTTGTCGGAATTGGTCCTTGCATTGGAACGTGCTGTTACGAGGTTGGAGAGGAAGTGGTTGAACAAGCCAAATCATCATTAAATAATGCAGATGGGTTATTTACTGTAATCCCAAAATTTAAAAACCCTGTATTTGACTTAGTAAAAGCTAATTACAATATTTTGATAGAATTAGGCTTGAACCCCAAAAACATTGAAACAGCCAATATTTGCACAAAGTGCAATAACGATATGTTTTTTTCAGCTCGAGCTGGCGACAAGGGGCGCTTTGGAGCATTCATATTGCTACGCTGAAAATTTAAATTTAGAATTGGTAATTGTAAATGGCGTTTCGACACTTCGCTAGTTATTGAGATAGTTGCACACTTTACAAACATTTAACTACTGATATTGAACCATTAAGAAGTTAAGGTATATTAAGAAGAGGAGACGGAGCATGCTCCGTCTCTACAACACCTTAACATTCAGTTTATTATTCATTGCACACTACGGCTACGCTAAGTGTATCGCAATGTTAATTGCACATTGTTAATTGCTAATTGCTTTCAGCTTTTAACTTTTTTTCGTAGGTTTGGGCTTTTAATTTTTGAAATGTAGTTAAACACAAAATCAATCTTAATATGTCAAACGAACAAACCGAAAAAACCAAGGGTCTTCCCGACAATGCTTATACCGAGCTGAAGGAAGGTGAAGAGTATCAACCCGTAATGTCGCCCTACAAAACTGTCCCAGAGGTAAACTTGTGGTCGGTGTCTATAGGGCTTTTAATGGCAATTCTGTTTTCCGCGGCAGCTGCTTATTTAGGATTAAAAATCGGACAGGTGTTCGAAGCAGCTATCCCAATCGCAATTATTGCTGTGGGACTATCAACAGCTTTTAAACGTAAAGGCTCTTTGGGTGAAAATGTTATTATTCAAAGTATTGGAGCCAGTTCGGGCGTTATTGTTGCTGGTGCAATTTTTACACTGCCCGCCCTCTACATTTTGGGGCTAAATGCTGAATTTTACAAAGTGTTTCTATCATCGCTTATTGGTGGTGTTTTAGGAATTCTGTTTTTAATCCCATTCCGCAAGTACTTTGTTTCCGATATGCACGGAAAACTTCCTTTCCCCGAAGCCACCGCCACCACTGAGGTGCTTATTTCGGGCGAAAAAGGTGGAAGCCAAGCTAAGTTATTGGTTATAAGTATGCTTATTGGAGGAATTTACGACTTTATAATCGCAACTTTTGGATGGTGGAGCGAAGTTATTACAACTCGCGTAACTGAAATTGGAGCGCAATTAGCCGAAAAAGCAAAACTCGTCTTTAAACTCAATGTTGGAGCGGCAGTTATGGGACTTGGCTATATAATTGGATTACGTTACACAGCAATTATTGCAGCCGGATCTTTTCTTGCTTGGTTAGTCCTTATTCCAATT
>DAOSIN010000345.1:0-2734 GCA_035366675.1 Salinivirgaceae bacterium
TTCAACTTTTTGTTTTAATTCATTAATGGTTTGAACATCGAAGATTGGTTTTATCGAGGATTCATCAGCCTTTGACTGAACCTCGAAAATAAAATCGGTAGCCGCTTTAACATCAACAGACTCGACGGTTTCCAACGATTTAAGCTCCTGATAAGCGTCATCGAAATTGCATCCGCCAATGCCGACAACGAGTATTTCGTTGCTTGTAGCTTGTTTGCTCAATTCATCGTATGTTCCGTCTGCAACGATAACTCCCTTGTTGATAATCAAGATACGGTCACAGGTTGCTTCTACTTCAGCTAAAATATGTGAACTTAGTATAACTGTCTTTTCTCGCCCGATACGTTTAATCAACTCGCGTATCTCGATGATTTGGTTTGGGTCAAGTCCAGATGTGGGCTCATCTAAAATCAACACTTCCGGGTCATGAATTAGAGCTTGTGCCAATCCAACACGCTGACGAAATCCCTTTGAAAGCTCATTAATTACCTTATGTTTTTCGGTTTCGAGTCCGCAAACGTTAATCATATCGGCTATTCGTTGGCGTATCTTCTCTTTTGGGACATTTTGCATATCGGCAACATATTTCAGATAGTCAATTACACACATATCGGTGTATAAAGGGTTGCTCTCTGGCAAATATCCGAGCATCGATTTTACTTTGTCAGGATTCTCTCTTACAGAGTATCCGCCCACTGTGATTTCTCCTGCCGTGGGTGCAAAAAAACAGCTTATGGCTTTCATGGTAGTTGTTTTTCCTGCACCGTTGGGTCCAAGAAAACCTAATATCTCGCCCTGTTTCAAGTGGAACGAAATATTGTCAACAGCCTTTTGTTGTCCATAAGTCTTTGTTAAGTTTTTAACGATTATGTCCATAACACTATTAAAATTGTTTAAAAATACAAAAATAATAGGTAAAGCTTAGAATTGGAATTTTTTAAGAGAACTTTAACATACAGCAATTAGTAATGCGGTGCACTGAGCGAAGCCGAAATGTGCAATGAACAATTTGAACACGGATGACACGGATTTAACAGATTAGTACAGATTGTTTTGAGTTAAAAGTAAACAATTAGCTGATTATAAAATCAATAGCAACAACTTTTAATTGATAATCAACAAACTTACTCCCAATTGCTAATCGTTAATTGCTAATTGCAATCGTGTACTCTCCCACGAGCTAACGAAGCAAATACCCCAAAAACACAAAGCGCTGTAAATATCACAAATATATAACTCATGCTACTTGAGTATTGCCCGTATAAATCGGGGGTTATCTTGGCTTTTCCAAGGGTAATTGAAAAAACAAGCATTGCAATACCCATGCTAAACATTTGACCTGTTAGCCTCATTGTTCCGAGTATTGACGATGCAATTCCGTAAGTTTTTCTGTCAACGGAAGTCATAACTGCATTTGTGTTCGGCGAGGAGAATAGGGCAAAGCCAAGTCCAAGCAACATCAAATATAACACGAGTGTTAAAGTTGTTGTTTCAGTGTTTACAAAAATCAGTAAAAACAAGCCAATGGCAACCAAAGCCATTCCTACAGAAGCTACAAATCTGGGTTCAGTTTTATCAGAGAGTTTGCCAGCAATCGGAGAAAACAGAGCCATAACAATAGGTTGAGCAACCAATATTGTTCCGGCATAATGAGCGTCGAAACCCTTAACATACTGCAAGTACAGACTCAATAAAAACGTAATGGCAAATGTTGCACTATAGTTGATAAATGCAGCAAGATTAGAAAATGCAAACACACGGTTTTTTGTAAACAACGATATTTTAATAAGTGGATATTTAACACGCAACTGCTGCATAACAAATAAAATCACCCCTAAAATGCCTGCAATCACCATGATTACACCGTTGGTATGTGGCAGGTTCCCCATTCCCAAAATAAGTGCTGTTAATGAAGCAATTAAGATTATACTTCCAACTAAATCGAACTTCTCGCCTTTAGCTTCAGCCCATTCCCCCTTTAACAGAATTGCCGAAAGCAAAACAAGTAATATCCCAACCGGAACATTTACCCAAAAAACAGCTCTCCAACCAAATGCCTGCGTTAAGATACCGCCCAAAAAGGGACCGACAGATAAACCTATATAAACCGCTGCCGCGTTTATTCCTAGCACTCTACCACGTTCGTTAGGAGGATAAACCGAAACTAATATTGCCGTTCCTGTACTAAAAATAAATGCACTTCCAATACCTTGAATTACCCGATATATTATAATTGAGGTTTCTGAATGTGCAACAGCACACAGTAGTGAGCTTAATGTAAATATCGATATGCCAATGATATAATTCTTTTTCCTGCCATAAATATCTGCAAGTCTGCCAAATGGAATCAAAAAAACCGCTGCTGTCAAAATATATGATGTTGCCACCCAACCCAAAGATATAGCACTCATTGAAAAAGTTTCACCGATATCGGGTAGAGCGATATTAATGGACGACCCCATATAAGGACCTAAGAATGCACTAAGTGTTGCAATTATAAGTGCAGATTTTTTGTTTTGCTTTGTCGTCATTTACAACAAATTAGCACGTATTGTTAATAAAAAACAAGCCGTCGAAAATTGTTAATATTAAACCATTAAGAAATTAAAGGATATTAAGAGTAAAGACGCCACAATGTGACGTCTTTACAACACCCTTATATTCAATTGTTAATTGCACATTACTAATTGCTAATTGATTAATACCTGTAATGTTCTGGTTTATAAGGACCTTC
>DAOSIN010000346.1:0-2733 GCA_035366675.1 Salinivirgaceae bacterium
ATCAATTACTTGGTGTGAAGGCAAATATTTTCGCGGAAATTTAAATTATTCAGCCACAATAAAAAATTCAAAATTGCTGGACGTACGATTTCTTTATCATATTCTTATAAATAGTCAAATCTCAATACAAAAATTAGCAACATTTAATGGGATACCTGCTCTAAACAAAAGTAATCTTGAAAAATTAACTATTCCCCTCCCCCCTCTTCCTGTTCAACAAGAAATTGTAAATATTCTCGATAAATTTACAGAATTAGAAGCAGAATTAGAAGCAGAATTAGAAGCAGAATTAGAAGCACGGCATAAACAGTACGAATACTACCGCAACCAATTATTAACCCCCGTAGAAGTGGATGGCAAATGGTTGATGAATGGCGTAAAGGTGGAATGGAAAACACTTGGAGAAGTATGTTTAAAAACGGAAAATATCAAATGGAAAGAAAATCAGAATATAGATTATCAATACATTGACCTGTCTTCTGTAAACAGGGAAAATAATAAAATTACAGAAACAAAAATAATTAATTCAACAAATGCACCAAGTAGAGCAAAACAGATTGTATACAAGGATGATGTAATTTTTGGGACTACTAGACCTACATTAAAGAGATATACCTTGATAACTTCAAAATACCATAATCAGATTTGCAGTACTGGCTTTTGCGTTCTAAGAGCAAATCAAAAATTATTGTTGCCTAAGTTTCTATTTTTTATTTTGACAACATCAAGTTTTTATAATTATATAGATAATAATCAAGAAGGTGCAGGTTATCCTTCTATATCAGATAGTATAGTAAAGAAATTCCTAATCCCAATTCCACCCCTTGCAGAGCAAGAACGCATTGTAGGCATATTGGAAAAATTCGATAGCTTGGTAAATGATATTTCGATTGGTTTACCGGCCGAAATAGACGGTCGCCGCAAACAATACGAGTACTATCGTGGGAAGTTGCTTAACTTCAAAAAAGTAAATGAATAGGGATCAAAAAAAGCATCGAAAATCATGGCAAAGATTCATGTAAAGGATACCGAGATTACTGTTGTTCAAGCAAATAATGCAGAATACATTTGCATCACAGATATGATAAAAGCAAAAGACGGCGATTTTTTTGTTAGCGATTGGCTGCGAAATCGAAATACATTGGAATACCTGGGTATTTGGGAACAAGTTAACAACCCTCTTTTTAATTATGGCGAATTCGCCATAATTAAAAGTAAATCCGGACTCAACAACTTCAAAATCAGTGTAAAAGAATTTGTGGAACGAACAAGTGCAATCGGTTTGTATTCAAAAGCAGGACGATATGGAGGCACTTATGCTCATAAGGATATCGCCTTTGAATTTGCCATGTGGATTAGCCCTGAATTTAAAATTTATCTGGTTCGTGAATTTCAGCGTTTGAAAGAAGAGGAACAAAAGCAACTCGGATGGAGTGCCAAACGTGAGTTGTCTAAAATAAATTATCATATCCATACAGATGCCATCAAGCAGAATTTAATTCCTATCGAGCTTACTCCCCAACAAATCTCACAGGTATATGCCAATGAAGCCGATGTCCTGAATATGGCTTTGTTTGGCGTTACTGCCAAGCAGTGGCGTGAAGCTAATCCCGAACTGAAAGAGATTATGAGCGATTATGCAACTATTAATCAAATTGCTATCAAACAGATGAAAGTGTTGGAAGAAGGAATGGAAAATCGCAAATTGTTAAAATAATCAGTATCTATAATGTACGACTTATTATCCGAAAATACCGAATCGACCGTTGTAAGCGAATATCAGCCTATTTTACGCGCCGAAACGACGTACCAAACAGAGGCCGAACTCGAAAGGGCTTTTATCGAACAGTTGCAAGCTCAAGCATACGAATATTTACCCATAAAATCGGAAAACGATTTGATTGCCAATTTGCGCAGACAGTTGGAGTTGTTGAATAATTATCGTTTTTCGGATACCGAATGGGAACAGTTTTTCAACAGCAAAATCGCAAACCGCAATTACGGGATAGAGAAGAAAACGGCCATTATTCAGAAAGATTACATTCAGCTTTTGCAATGCGACGACGGAACGATGAAAAACATTTATCTCATCGACAAGGACAACATTCACAACAATCGCTTGCAGGTGATCAATCAATACAGTAGTACCTCGCCTTTGGTCCCCACTCCGGAAACCGATGCGGCACTTGGGCGTGGTAATTCGGTGGCTTTGGCAAGCTCAATCACCGAAGAAGATGAAGCGGTGTCTGAGCCTGTCGAAGACACCGTTAAAAAGACAAACTCGCCTTCGACAAGCTCAGGCGGAGAAAATGAAACGGTGATTTCGACAAGCTCAATCACCGAAGAAAATATAGCGGTGGCTGAGCCTGTCGAAGACACCGCTCAGAGAACGAATCCGGTGGCTGAGCCTGTCGAAGACACCGCTCTGAAAAAGAATGAAGTGGCTGAGCGTAATAATTCGGTGGCTGAGCTTAGTCGAAGCCACCGATACGATGTGACCATCCTCGTCAACGGCTTGCCGCTGGTGCATGTGGAGCTCAAGAAACGCGGCGTGGATATCAGAGAGGCGTTCAATCAAATTGAACGCTACAGCCGCGAATCGTTTTGGGCAGGTACCGGACTGTTTGAGTATGTGCAAATTTTTGTTATTTCAAACGGAACGCATACCAAATATTACAGCAACACTACCCGTTTTACGCACATTAAAGAAGCAGCAAGCGGAGCACCGGTTAA